>NZ_JBBMFJ010000008.1:0-108894 GCF_040096075.1 Ventrimonas faecis | reverse complement strand
GCGCGAATTGCGCGATCCGAGAGATATTTTCTCAAAGATATGGTATTATGATAAGGTACTTATGATTGAGGATTTACGTTCCAGTGGATTCTTCGGAACATTTCACCGCATTCGCCGCAAATGACAATCTGCGCAAAGCAGTGGTTGCAGCTATAGGAGCGCTTTTTGCCATTGGCACTGGTTTTGACCACTCGCCTGCGTACCAGTTCTTCCTGCACTTGCAAGAAAATGTCCTTTGGAATAATTGCTTCGTGGTTGCCTTCTACATAGTATTGTGGAACAATAAGAAAAGCACCTACCATTTCTGATAGATGCTTTCTGAATTGCTATTCTGTTTTTTAAATCTATTTTTTGAATAGTTCTGAGTGCGTACCAAGCCTGTAAAGCATTCAGATAAATGGGGAATCCTATGAAATCCGAAATCAGCAGAGGATTGTTATGATGAATAACGAATCTGTTGACCTTTCAAGTTTATCTATAGAAAAAGCTGCTGGAGAATTTGAGCCGGTATGTGGTGATCAGATCTCTCTAAATATCATTGAGGATACCATACAAGATGTACAAATTATCCAAGATTCCGTTCATCTTTCTAATGGAGATGAGATTCTAATGGATATGACCGCTGCCATCTTTTTGGTAAGCACTCAGTGTCAGTGCGGCTAGTTTAACTAAACAAACGGTAACCTTTCTGGTTCAGCACCTGCGAAATGCCGGAAACCATGCGAGAAATGCTTTCGGAATTGATTTTGGGGATTACAATACCGATGGTGGGACTTTTTTCGGCAGGCAGCTGATTGGAGCGGCTTGGCGTGTAGCCGGTTGCTTCAATAACCTTGCGGATTCTTTCTTTTTTTCTTCGCTGACATAACCATGGTTAAAATAACGGGAAACACAGGCCTTGGAAACATCAGCAAGCTGTGCGATTTCTGTGATTGTCATAGATCGTTCCTTCAGATTTTTTCTTCATTATACAACCGAATGGGGAGGAAGAACAGAGGACGGGGATAATTTACTGCTTTGCAAACGTGTCAAAACAGGAGTCAATCACTTATCTGGAGTGATCGAAAAAGATACACTTTGTCTATTTTTGTCGCTTTTTGCATGAACATTAACGGGCATTTGTTTGTAGTGATTAAAAAAATGCTGTATAATGATAGAAAATACATACTAATTCATATTTTTGCAGACTCATCTGCTTTACAAGCGCCTGTGGAGATAGCCCCAGGCGCTTTGTATTTCCGTCGCAGAGTATTACTAAGGGACAGAGACAATAACACCATGGGAAGGAGAGACGCTTAGATGCGGAAGCGAATCGAAGCCGAAACGAAGATTCGGCCGTTCGCTTAGGAATGACAGTTATGAATGACGCAAAAGAGAAGGAAACATCCGTTATTTCAAAAATTTTTACCGTAATAGGAACCATATTGTGTGTGATTCTTGCACCGATCCTGATTCTCAACTGCACCTTGATTGCCAAAAGTTATCTGAATAAAGATGCAGTGCCGGATGTTGGTGGATACAGCCCCATGGTCGTATTGTCCGACTCCATGTTTCCTTATATCGAAGCAGGAGACCTGATCATCTGCAAACAGGCGGATCCGGAAAATGTAAAGGTAGGAGATGTCATTTCCTTCTTTGATCCGGCCAGCAATGAAAACAGCGTAGTAACCCACCGCGTTGTGGAAATTCAGACTCAGGACGATGGCAGTCTGGCCTGGGTCACCCGTGGTGATGCCAACAACGCAGAAGATTCCAACCCGGTACCGGCAAAGAATCTGGCAGGTATTTATCAGAAAAAAATTCCAGGGCTGGGAAATATCGTGATGTATATGCAGACAACCGAAGGCCTCATCACCTGTGTGGTTGTCCCGATTATCTTACTTCTGGGATTTGACTTTGCTCGTCAGGCCATCTACGAGCGGCGCAGAAAGAAAGACACGGACGCGTTACTGGCAGAACTGGAAGCGCTGCGGGCAGAAAAAGAAAAGGGCAGGGAAGAACATACGGAGAACAAACAGGAATAAAATTCACATGATTCTGTACCGCGGGAGTCACGCCTGCGGTTTGAATAAAAACGTGTAGCGGCCTCCACTGTGAGACATGGCGAAGGCAGACACAGGCAAAGAAAGCCATCGGAAATCCTGGAGAAGGATCCGAAAAGAAGAAAGGGGAATTACGTATGAAGAAACACAACATGATGAGAGTAGCCTCCGCAATGGCAGTGGTGACACTGTTGAGTACTGGGTTGATTAGTGGAACGTTGGCGAAGTATACCAGCACAACAAGTGCTTCTAGTACAGCAACAGTAGCAAAGTGGTCATTCCTTTTAGGTAATAGCAATAACCTGACTACAGAAAATGATATTACCGGCACACCAAGTTGGAATTTTAATATTTTTGATACCGTAAAAGATTCAAATGGTAACGATGAAACACATGTAGCAAATAAAAAAATTGCACCAGGTACATCTGGAAGTGTGGATTTGTATTTAGAGAATGCTTCTGAAGTAGCAGCTAAGTATAGTATTGAATTTGAATGCACTAACAATAATAATATTCCACTGAAATATGCACTTGTAGCGGCGAATGCAGAAATGCCGGACTCATCAGTTGCTGATTGGAAAAGTAGTATTGCCGATCTCGATAAGACTGATATTGAATTAGCAGCAGCTACAACGGAAGCTGCAACAGACGAAGCAAACTATAGATTGTATTGGAAATGGGAATTTGATGATGATTCTGTTACGAACAAAGCAGATGCAACAGATCTTGCCTTGGGTACTGCAGAAACTGCACCAACTGCAACCATCAAAGCCACCGTCACCGCAACTCAGGTCGACTAATCCGGCCTTTCTCACTCAGCAACCTTCTATCCCAATTGCTGAAATCTGAAACTCTATTCATCTACCTGCCCCGTCGTGACTGGGGCAGGTGTTGATGAAGTTACCATCTCCCACATTTTTCTCCTTATGCATCCCCCAGACTTCGCTGCTCCGGGTGATACATAAGGAGAGAAATTCCATTTTAAACTGATCTATACAGCAGAGCAGGCAGGACCGCCCATCACCATGCGCGGCGGCCCGGAAAGCAGGTAAGCCTATGAAACCAGAATACAACCGACATCAATTTCAACATTCAAAAAGCCAGCGGACGCGTCGCCGCATCATGCTTCTGGCGCTCATTTTGCTGCTTCTGATCCTCATATCTTCCTGCAGTCTCATGTATCGCCTCGGAAAGCGTGCGAAAGATCAGGCAGAGCCGAATCAGCAGACTATTAAGGTGGAGCCGGAAGCGGAAACAGAGACGGCCTTATCCGTTTATGGAGTGGTTCGCTATACCAACGGAATGCCGTGCAGCAACCACATCGTGGAATTGCACAGCACACCGAAAACCGCTCAGACGGGTGAAGACGGATCTTTTTTCTTCTATGATGTAGAGCGGGGGAATCACACGTTGTATGTTAAGGATGCCAGTGGCCAGGAAAAGGCATCCATGAGCCTGAATATTTCGGAACATCAGGACAAGGGCATTCAGCACGTAAAAGTATCAGAACTGGACCAGCAGATTCGTTTTGAGATTCCGGTGAATACCATTTTGCTGGATATGGATCTGGAGGTTGATGAGCAGAACCAGAACGTGCTTTTTGATGCGGACGGTGTCAGCGCGGCGCTCACGGAGGGACGTGTGCTTACGCCATCGGGCAGTGTACAGGTAAAGGAAAATGAGGCTGTGGCCTTTGCGTCCGGACATTATATGCTGCCGGACGGAACCATTGTTTTAAATAATGGAGGGATCTTGCTTCCGCAGCAGACGTATCTGCCACCGAATGCAGCAGGGGAAGACTTGCCGGATGGCATTCAGATGGATGCAGATGGAATCCTTCATTTGACAGATGGGACGCAGATAAACCGGAGCAGTCTGCAGATTACATTCCTGAATGGCATGGTCATTCAGCCGGGATTTACCGTAAAGATGCCGGATGGCAGCATCCTGGATATTCCGGATTTTGGAGACAATGCTTATCTGATCCGTGAAAAAAACAGCGGACTGATTGGAACTGGCACGGCAGGAAGCCGGAATGTTGGAATTGTCAATGAAATGCAGGAGCACGGAAATGCCGGTCAGGAAGCAAATCAGCAGACAGGATCCGGGGCCGACGAGGAAGAGAATGCTTCTAGACGAACTGGAAGCGCGGAAGATACCAATAATCAGGAAAACAGCACGGCGTCAACAGAAACAGCAAATGCCTCAGAGACAGCGGGAGAAAATAGTGCTGCCGGAAATACCAATACGAATGGAAATACTGGCAATTCAGGGACTGCCGGAGGCTCAGGAGGTTCCGGTGATTCCGGCAACTCGGGCGGTGGAACAAACCCGACCAGACCAGCGGAAGAGCCGGAAACCGTAGAAATCGGAGATGTCAAAACAGGAAAGCTGTGGAAGCAGATGGCATCCATTGACCTGTTTTCTGATCTGAAAGGGGAACAGGCGTATGAAAAATTGTATCCGGGGATTGAAGGGCAATATAACTTCTACATCCGCAACACCATGAAAGAAGCCACTTACATGACCGTGGCTATGGAAGAAGAGGCGGACGGCACCAATGGCGGCAGCATTCCGCTGGAATACAAGATTCTGGACGGAAGCGGAAGTGTAATCAGTGGTGACTGGAAAAGCGCGGCGGAGTTAAAGGAATTTCCGGTTACACTGCAGCCAAAGCAGAACGTCAACTACAGCATACGCTGGCGCTGGCCGTATGAAAGAACCGACAGTACGGGAACGGGCCAGGCAGCAGATGCTTACGACACAAAACTGGGAACCAGCGCAAATCTGAACCATAAGCTGAAGCTGGTGATCCATATTGAACAGTAAACAGACCGGGCAGAAAGGGAAAGACACAGCAATACAGGGATGGAGAGACAGGAAAATCAGAAGACCAGAAAAATCCTTTGTAATCAGATAATAAGACGTGCGATATTGATTTTTATGGGCTTTTTTCTGGGAGTCAATATCTATCTGGCCAATGCCAGAGGAATTTTGGGCAGGCAGATGCCAATGCCATTTGGATATGGAATCGGCGTGGTTTTGTCTGGAAGTATGGAGCCTTCGCTTTCCAAAAACGATCTGATTATTGTGAAAGAATCGAAAGAACTGCAGGTGAACGATATTGTAGTGTATGAAGCAGGAAAACAGCTGGTTGTTCATCGGGTTATACAAATTGAGGGCAATGAAGTTACGACGCAGGGAGATGCAAATAATGCGGCAGACGAACCGTTTTCAAAGGATAAAGTGCTTGGAACGGTGAGGTTTCGAATTGCCGGAGCGGGACGTTGGGTGACCGCTTTGCGAAAACCGTGGGTTATGCTGATCCTGATTGCAATGGTGTTTGCTTTGGAAGAATATCTTTTTCAAAAACAGCAGGAAAAAGAAGATGAGGAATTGGTGGCACTGCAGGAAGAAATTCGAAAATTAAAGGAAAATTCGTCCCTGTAAAGATACAGAACAGTGCCGGAAACGGGTAATGATTTCGCAAAAGAAGGAGGTGGCTGCATGAAACGGAAAATGGAACCGGGATTATGGGTTTTCCGGCTTGGGATTATCATGTTATTTTTTGTGCTGGTGACGTTTTGGCAGCTTGGCACTACTTACGCCAGATATGCGTCTTCGGCATCGGGAACAGATGGAGCGCATGTAGCGCTTTTTGGAGAGAGTGAGACCATTACGTTATTTCATGATACTTCTACAAAGTTTTATCCGGGAGTCAGTGGTGACAGTAAGATTACCGTAACAAACCAGACGAGTGATAACCGGGTGAGCGAGGTGTCACAGCATTATTCCATAGAAGTGGAAACGGCAGGAACGTTACCGCTTGTTTTTACATTGAAGGATCAGAATGGAAAGACAATTGGTACATTTACAGAAAAAAGCAGCATCCTGAATTCGGATGGCGAGGAGAGACATACATTTCAGACAGATCAAATGACATTTCAGGCTGGAGTAGAGGGCAGTCATACCTATGAATTGAACATGGAATGGCCGAAAGATAAGGCGAATCCGTTATTGGCAGGTGTTCCGGATTTTGTAAATGTCAATGTGAAAGTAGAACAAACAGACTAACGGGGGAGACATATGAAAAGACGATGGAACTGGAATAAAATGCGGCGGAAAGCGCCGTTATTTGCAATTATGGTACTCGCCGGAGCAGCTGCCTGCGGAGGTACCGCCGGACTTGTGGCTCGTTATGTGCATCAGCAGTCAGAAAGTGCGGCAGCATTATCCAATCAGTTCTATTTTACCAGTGATTATTTAAGTGAAACAGGAAATTCATATACTCTCGCGCCGGGGACTACGGCAATTACGATTCAGCTTAGAAATTATGCGGATGATTACCGGTGGTCCGATATGGATATTAAATATAAGGTCAGTGTGACCGGAGAAAGCCAGAGTGAAACACTGGAAGGATTGTCCTACGAAAACACCGGAACGCTGCAAAGAGCAGATACAGATACCGGAGGAACAAAGCAGAATTTAACAATCAGCGGATTAAAACCGGGAACGTATCATGTGACGGCAGAGTCGACAAGCCCGTTTGTCCAGAGCTTGCGAGGGACCTTTACTGTGCAGGAGCAGGATCAGGAGGTTCATTATTCTGTCAGTGACAGTGAGGGAAACCCCTATATAATTCTTCGGGTATCAACAAAGGAATATGGCGACGGAGTCACAATTAACTGGCCGGCCGGTTTAATTCCGGACAGCTCAGAAACCGTGTTTGAGAACGTGACTACATATAATGAAGCTACTGGAAATTATAGTAAAGGGCAAGTGACCATAGAGGCGTTTGGCCGGTATGGTTCAGAAAGCTATCGCTTTTTCAAGGAGGATACAACGAAAACTTATCAAACGGGTGATTTTCAGGTAACAAAAACCGCACAACAGTAAAAGCAGCAGGACTGGCACTTTAGAGGAAATGGGGACGGAATGATGAAAAAATGGAAGAAATATGAAACGAGGTATCTCGTGGTGCTTGTAATGCTGGCACTTCTTTGCGGCCTGTTGGTAATTCCGGGCGTGGTGGCAGAACACAGGGAAAAATTTCAGAGCAGATTGGCAGCCACTCCATCCGATGCGGAAGAAGACACCATGGCAACCTGGTCGAATCTGGCAAGTCCGTCAGATCTCGCGAGTGCATCAAACGCAGATGAGATTGCAAAAATGAGCAATCAGGAAATTTATGAGCGGTATCTGGCTTATGCGGACGGGGAAGAGGAGGTGCTCTGTTTCTTTCTGGAACATCTGACAAGATCGCAGCTTCAGTACATTTATGATCAGCTGGTGATTTTGGAAGATGAGGACTCTGATCTTTTAGAGCAGTTTCTTGGTTATCTGACAGAGGAACAGATTCAAATGCTGACGGAACTGGAGCATGATTCCATCTATACCGGAAAAACAGATGAATTGGAAGATGATATGCTTTATAGTCTCTTCCTGGAATTTTCTTCCGGTGAAAATGCAGATGCGAGCGCATTACAGGATCTTCTTTCTGAACTTTCCGCAGATCGGCTTTATATGCTTTACTCCAGAGCAGTAGAAGATGGAGAACGGGAGAGTGCAGGGGAAATGCCGTCGCTTCTGGCGGATTCACAAATTTTAGAGCTATTTCCGTTTATTGCAAATGGAGAAGAAACCGAAGTGTCCGAATTTCTTGATCAGCTGGATGAAAATCAAATCCATGAATTGTTTTTAGGGCTGGTTGAAGAAACGGAAGAAGAAACAAAGGCCATTTCGGAAACAGATGCTTCAGAAATCGATGAAGAATCAGATTTTGAAGATGGTGAAACGGCAGAAAGTGTGGAAGACGCAAGTCAGCCAATGGCATCTGTTTCCAGGCATAACTGTCCGGTTGTTGCAGCTTCCCAGGCAGAATATACCAGAGAACTGATTCGGGGACTGAATCAGGAGCAGGTGCAGGCAGAGTATGAAACGCTTTTGCAGGAAGCGGATGAGAGTCATACAAGATTATTTGTTCAGTATCTTTCGGATGATCAGGTTTTGAAGCTGTATCAGGATTTATGTGATACAGAAGATGAGGCAGCGGCGGAGCTTGCGGCACAGACACTGCTTTCGTATCTGACAGAGGAACAGAAAGCTGCTCTGGAAGAAAATCTGGTAAAACCAGCTGCGGAAGAAATGCCGTATAACCTGAGTGTAACTTTTGCTGGTGAAACATTGAAGGAAAGCACGGATTCGGAGAAAAATGTTTTTACGGATTCATGGACTTCCGATACAGCAAAGAATCTGGATATTGTACTGACGAAAAACTCAGATTTCACAGATCAGGGAACAGAAAATTTTGATTATATCCTGAGCATGAAGGTGAAAGATATCTTCTATTTTGGAGGTATTCCGACGGACAGTACAACGGGTATTGATGCGGTTGCATTTATAAAAAATGAAGATATTATAGCACAGAACTATGCAGGAGAAACGGTACAACTTTTGAATCCGGCCAGCGGAGAAATTCGAATTCAGATTAATCCGGCAGTTGACCGGATTGATCTCCATAATACCATTCAGTATAAGGTAGAACTGGCAGGATACACCGGTAATACGCTGCAGGCAATAACGGATATTCTGGAAGTAAAACTGGAAAGAATTGCAACAGCGTCTGATCAGAGTGACACGTTGAGTGACTATAAGGTGGATCAGCTAAACTTAAAGACCGGAACCCTGAATGGATCAGGACTGAATGCAACCTTTTCTGCTGATGGCTATGCAACAGTTAATTCTGTAGTCAATCAGGCCGGTGTGAATGTATCAAAAAGTGGAACCTTCTCCTATAGCGGAGGTCTGGCCGGACCGGCGGTGCAGCTGTATAAGACTTTGCAGGTGAAGTATTACTGTCCCTATATTGAGTATAATGGAAATACATACTATTTGAAATTTAGTGCGGAGGATACGGCATTTACGGGAAATCAGCAGGGAATTAAGAAAGGCCCTAAAGCAAAAAGCGTCGTGTATACTAAGGAAGACCATAGCATTACCTATACATTTGAAAATCTGTATATAGGAAGCCACAATGCGTTGTTCTATACCCCACAGTTTTTCTGGCCGGACGATGAGGCAGTAAAAAATTTAAAGCTGTCACAGGATGGAATAGAAATCAAATGGAAGGATTGGGAAATTACAGAGCAGACGAGTTACACAGGTTATGCTACGACATTGACAAGCACCTACAAAAAAGACGAAAAACGAAAAGTATATTTTATGGAAGACCAGGTCGATATTCAGATTAAGTCGTCAGACGGAGCGGCCGATTCCGACCAGATCGCAAAGCGTCATATTTATAAAGACGTTTGCCGGGAAAATGGGTATTACGGTTCGATTGGATTTTTTGATATTCACAATGATGGTGTTGTGGATTCTGGCTTATTAAATGTAAAGTTTGTATTCAATACTGGCAAGAATCAGACGGCAAAGTATTATGTAACCAAGGTTGCGCTGCCGGTGTATGATAACGCGTCAGGAACAGAGGTAACCTATGTACTGGTATCGGACGAGAATGAGGGGACGGTATCAGGAACCTATTCTTACAGTGATAAGAGTTCATTTGCCTGTGGTGTGGAAGAACTTAGAAAACGAAGTAACGTGTCAGATCATTATTATATAAAGAGTCTTTCTTACCAGACGAAAATGAAGAAGTCTACGCGTTATCATCGGGAAACTGCCCATTTGTGGCGAAACCGGCAGACTTCCGATTCAGGATTGTTTTTTGGTTATTTAGAAGGAGAAACAGGCGGTACGGCGCAGGCAAATCTGACGGTATCTTCGGTTGACGAGAAAACTGCTATTAGAAAGGATGGAAAAAAAGAGATTACGGTAACGGAACAAAGTACGGTTTCTGATACTGATGATTATGTGGCCAGAAGTATCGATAAACTTGTGATTAATGAAAGCAGCAGTACCGTATCCGTTACAGCAGGAGCCAGTCCGACTCTGAAATTTGGAGAGGTGATTTCCAGTGAGGAATATTATGGAGCAAAACTCTCAGATGCGAAGCGCATTGTAAATTTTGTAAATGGTTATCATGTGTTTCGGGATGGAATTTTTTATCTTTGTTTACCGGAAGGTGTATCTATCAGGGATAAAGAAGATGTGACGATTGCTTTAAGTGATAAACTTCAGAGCAGGACGATATCGGCAAAATCAGTGGATAAGCTTGTGGGTACGGAATGTACAATCGATGGAATAACGGCCTGTTGGTGGAGAATTCAGGCAAATGGGATGAATGTTTATTCGAATGATAAGTTATCTGGATCTTATACGGTTTCTGTAAAACTCACTACCAGCAGTACTATAAAAAATCCGATATCCTGGAATTTTCAAAATAAACTGGTGATTGAGTCCAGCGGGCAGCTGATCAGCTGGGGCGCGGCCGGGACAAAGAATTCGACTGCAAATGGTGCTGGTGAGTTGGCTGGAAAAACAAAGGCAGTGCAGATTCAAAAACTGGCAGAGTATTTTAAGAGCGAAACTGGTGCGGTATCTAAGCGGGGCTTCAATTTATACAATGCGTATGAATCTAACACAACGACATTGAATGTTATGCGTCTGGAAGCCAAACTGGATGTTGAGAGTAAGCTTTCTCTGGATGATAAGGACTATGAAGCGGAAATTGCGTTAGATAAACCGGAAAGAGTGATAAATTATCATGTTACAGTGTCCAGTAAAGATGGCGGCGTGGCAAATAATTTTGCTTACTATATTCCGATTCCGAAGACATGTTTTGGTGTAGATGAAGATACGCTGGTTTTCAAAAAAGAGTTTAATCTGAAGCTTATAAGTGTTGCAGAGAGCGGAAGTAATACAGAGAACAGTCCATTTCAGATTTACGGTACGAAAGCGGAGGGGCTGACATCGGGGAATGTAAATGACAAAAACGTGGTCTGGACAGCAATCGAGCCGACAACGGATCTTAGTACGGTTACCATGCTTAAGATTACTATGAAAACAGATGCAAAGATTAACGAGCAGGAATCCCGTACGTTTCAGTTGAAATTACAGTATGATAATGGGGCAAATGATTTTAGTAAAAACACCGGAATGGAGGTAGAGTGGCGCTCTTTCGGCAAATATACCTATACCCGCGATGGAGTAACCACAACCAATACCTATCCGCTGCGGACGAGCAATAAGATTTGTCTGTTATACAGTGAAGAATTAAGCGGTGCTACAGACATTGAACTGAATACCGGAGCAGCAGAAAACCAGGCATCAGCAGATACGTTGTTTGCACATGCATTTGCGAAGGATCAGGTTGTCTGGATCAAAAGTGTTAAGGCATCAGATGGAACACAGCTGCTTTCTGCTTCGGAAAATCCGGCGGGGAAGACTGGAGCGGACGCAAATCAGCAGTTCCGTGTAAGCTTTGCCATGAAAACACATCCGGAAGAGGGAACCGGAAGCACAATAGGGGAAAGTACCGTGCTGACAACGGGAACAACAGACGGAACGGCCCAGAGGCAGTCCTGGACAATACCAGAGAATACTCCGGTCGGTTTTCAGACCACAGTGGAATTTTCCAAGGCTTTGACAGATACTACAACGGAACGCTATGCGATCATTACACTTGGAAATGAGAATCTGGACATTACGTATCGGGTGAACCTTGTGCGAAGGGTGGCTGAGGTAACGGTAACCGGTTCTGGCGTGGCCGTAGGCGAACATTATAAGGTGCCGGGAACGGCTTCCAGTTGCCAGATTAGCCAGAATTCCGCATTTACGTCCGTGTTCGTTTTAAATCAGTTTGTTCCGGGAAGCTATTCGGAGCAAAAGCTTTTATGGAAAACAGCGGAAGGAGCATCGTCAGTATTTCCGAAAGGAACCTCCATCACGATGATGGATCTGGAAAAAACAGAAACTTCCAGTAAAGTAACAGGATACTGGCATTATCAGGCCGGTCAGGATGAAAAAGAGGTAAAACTGGATGCATTCCGGCGGATGGGCGGCACAGAGTCTTATTCTTATGATAAGAACACAACCGAAAGTCAGACCAGATCCTGTATGTTTGTTGTAAATTTCGAAGAGGCAAATATTCCAAAAGGAACCTATAAACTGGACTTTACAGGGACAGAAACCTCAGGAGATAAAACACTGGCGGAGGTAGAGGTTGAATTAACAGGAGCTACCGGATATTCCTATACAGTGGGAAACGCAAATGGGCTTCAGCAGGCTGTAAGTTATACTGTAACAAAAGCAGCGGGGAATGACAGCAGCATTGAGAATCAGGCATTGTCTCTGGTGCTTTCGCAAGCACAGAATGGCAGCCAGCCTGTTTTACCGTCAGATGCTTATATTCAGGTGGGAGAGGTAAGATATGACCAGAACCTGGATGGCGAATATATCATTCCACTGGAAAGCACGGTTCAGACTGGAGAAAAAACACTGACTTTGGTGTCGGATATGTTCTCTGATCAACCGGTAACTTATCAGATGAGTGGTCAGATGTACATTTCCGGACAGTCCGAATCTCCTAAAAGAGGAATAAAAGCAGGGGCAGAAAACACGCTGTTTTTCACTACGGAAGCAGTGGAGCATCCTGCAATTTCCGTCAGCGGCACCAGAGTTGCGACTGTGGCTGAATGGCGGCAGGGACAAAATCTGACTATGCAGCTTAAGAATCTCGCAGACCAGAATCGGCTCACTGTTCAGGTTTATCAGGGAACGACGACAACATCGGTAACAGATTTGCTTGCGTCTGTTTCTGGAGTATTTGATTTTAATGCCGGTATTGGAACTTACAATTCACAGAAGACGCAGGATGGCCGGTTACGACTGAGCCAGGCGGCTTCTCCCGGATTGTATCGTCTGGTATTTACGGTATATGATGGAGAAACAGTACAAATGGAAGTTCCGTACTGGATTATTGTGAAAGAGTAAACATGTAAAATTTTAAATTTTTATGAGAAAAAAGCCTTTGACCGAGAACGGGATCAGAGGCTTTTTTTCGGCAGTGGGCTTGCGTTTTTTTGAGAAAATGTATGCCAATATACTTGATGTTTCGTTCTTTTTCTTTTTATAATAGAGAAAAAGAATTGCCAGATAAAGGAGGCTTTTTATGCTGAAAGAATGGATCCCGGCCGAGATGCCGGAAGAAGAGGAACTGAAGAGCAGACTCGAGGCGGCCAGGGAGAAATTGGCGGTGCAGCAGCTCCAGATGAAGGAGAAAAAAGTTCCGGTGCTGGTACTGGTGGAGGGCTGGGGAACCTCCGGTAAGGGTTCCAGCATTGGCCGTATCATCCAGAACATTGATCCGCGTTTCTTCAAGGTCTTTGACATGGAGAAGAAGACGGAGGAGGATGCAAGAAAGCCGTTTCTGTACCGCCATTTCGCGAAAATTCCGGAAGCAGGAAAGTTTGTATTTCTGGATTCTGGCTGGATGAGTGAACTGACAGGCGGGTATCTGCAGGGGGAACTTTCAGAGAAAGTGTATGCACAGCGGATCGAGAGCGTACAGCGGTTTGAGCGTCAGCTTACGGACAACGGATATCTGGTAGTAAAGCTGTTTCTGAACATTTCCAAAAAGGAACAGGAGAAGCGGATCAGCCACCTGGCTGGGGAGAAGGATACGGCATGGCGGGTTGGCAGCTATGATGTGTGGCAGCACGACCACTATGACAAATGCCAGGAGGTATTTTCGGATTACTTAAAGCAGACAAACCAGCCATCGGCACCGTGGTACATCATCGACGCAAAGTCCAGAAAGTGGACAGAGCTTCAGATTATGGAGATTCTGACTCAGGGAATCGACATTGCCCTCAGCAACAGCCAGATGGCCGTGCCGCTTCTGCAGAATGTGTTCCCGCTGGAGCGGATGCCGCAGCTTTCGGAAATTCCGCTGGATAAGACCATTTCCGATGAAGATTACAAAAAGGAATTAAAGCAGCTGCGTCAGAGACTGGGCGAGCTGCACAACCGCCTGTACCGCAAGAAGGTTCCGGTAATCATTGCCTATGAGGGCTGGGACGCGGCTGGCAAGGGCGGAAACATCAAGCGCATCACCAGCGCCCTTGACCCGCGTGGATATGAGGTGCACCCGATTGCAAGCCCGGAGCCCCATGAGAAAGCCCGGCATTATCTGTGGCGTTTCTGGACAAGACTTCCGAAAACCGGCCATATCGCCATTTTCGACCGGACCTGGTATGGACGCGTGATGGTAGAGCGGCTGGAGGGCTTCTGCAGCGAGAATGACTGGAAGCGCGCATACCATGAGATCAATGAATTTGAGAAGGAGCTTCACGACTGGGGCTCTGTGATCATCAAATTCTGGGTACAGATCGATAAGGATACACAGCTGGAGCGTTTCACCGAGCGCCAGAACACTCCGGAGAAACAGTGGAAGATCACCGAGGAAGACTGGCGGAACCGCGACAAGTGGGATCAGTACGAGCAGGCCGTGAACGAGATGATCGCCAAAACCAGCACCACCTATGCGCCGTGGCATATCCTGGAATCTGTAGATAAAAAGTATGCCCGGATCAAGGCGATGAAGATTGTGGTAGAGGAACTGGAGAAGGCCCTGGACGGGCATAAGTAAAGTTGTAAGAGGATGTAAATGAGTAAACTGGATGAAGACCTGATTTACGAGATTCTGTCCGTGGTGGAGGAAATCCCGGAGGGATGTGTGGTCTCCTACGGGCAGATTGCGAAGCTCATCGGCCGGGACAAAAATTCCCGGCTGGTGGGAAAGGTATTAAGCCGGGCAGAGTTTTATGGAGAATATCCCTGCCACCGGGTAGTTAACCACGCGGGACGGATTGCGCCGGGCTGGTGGGAGCAGCGGCTGCTTCTGGAAGATGAAGGCGTGCAGTTTAAAGAAAACGGCTGCGTGGATATGAAAAAATATCAGTGGAAATGCTGAGAAGTGAATTCTGGCAGAAGGGTGGAGACGCCAAGCATGGAGCAGAAGCAAAGTGCCAGCGGGATTCAAATGACAACAGGAAAGAGGAACAACATCATCATGAATATACTTGTAATTGACGCGCAGGGCGGCGGCATTGGAAAGCAGATCGTCAGCGCTTTGAAGAAACGTTACCCGGAGCAGTACATTACTGCTGTGGGAACCAACAGCCTGGCTACGTCAGCCATGCTAAAAGCCGGGGCTGATGTGGCGGCAACGGGAGAGAATCCGGTCATTGTCTGCAGCCGCCGGGCCGATGTGATCATCGGACCGATGGGAATTGTCATCGCGGACGCGCTCCTGGGCGAGATCACGGCAGCTATGGCAGCAGCTGTGGGCCAGAGTCCGGCCAAGCGTATTCTGGTTCCGGTGAACCACTGCGATAACTATATTGTGGGGGTAACGGATCTGAGCATGGCGAAGCTGATTGAAGGCGTGGTGACGGAAGTTGGAAAGCTGATTGGATAGGCGCCGCTTGCCATAAAAAAAAGAATATGCTATAATTCTTCGTAGATTTGACAGCACGAAGCTGTCGGGCAGAAGACGAAGCTTCTGGTTATGGATTAGCAGCAAACGATTATGATATGAACACCTGAATGTTACAGGTGGTGTATCAGTATTTTATTTAGAATGATGTATGCACATGAAGGCATACGGCCCTTTCAGGAGGGGCCGCATGCCTTTTTTCTGTCTTTACGGTGCCGTTTTGCCGCACCGGAGACAATTCCTTTGAGAAAGAGAGGACTTAACTTATGAACTTACAGGAATTTTTCAAAGAAAACCAGAAGGTAGCGCTGGCTTTTTCCGGCGGCGTGGATTCTTCTTATTTGCTTTACGCGGCTATGAAATATGGTGCGGATGTGAAGGCCTACTATGTAAAAGCGCTGTTCCAGCCGCAGTTTGAGATGGATGATGCCATGCGACTGGCAGAGCAGTTAAAGGCGCCGGTGCGGGTGCTGCGGGCAGATGTACTCTCTGACCCGGTTGTGGTTTCCAACCCATCCAACCGCTGCTATTACTGCAAGAAGGTCATTTTCAATATGATCATGAAGGCGGCTGCGGAGGATGGCTATACCGTACTGCTTGACGGAACCAACGCTTCCGATGATGCGGGAGACCGCCCGGGTATGAAGGCGCTGCAGGAGCTGCAGGTAAAGTCTCCGCTCCGGGAGTGCGGCCTGGTAAAATCCGAGATCCGCAGACTTTCCAAAGAAGGCGGCCTCTTTACCTGGGATAAGCCGTCCTACGCATGTCTGGCAACCCGCATTCCGACCGGATGTGAGATCACCGCAGAGAAGCTTCAGAAGACGGAGGCAGCAGAGAATTTCCTGTTCTCTCTTGGATTCAGTGATTTCCGTGTCCGCATGATGCCGAACGGTGCTGCAAGACTGCAGGTTCTTTCCAGCCAGCTTCCGCTGCTCATGGAGAAACGGGAAGAGATTCTGAACGAGTTAAAGAAGAGCTATCCGGCAGTTTTGCTGGATCTGGAGGTGCGCGGATGAACAGCGAGATCAGAAAAACTTTAGAAGCAGTAAAAAACGGCGAACTCTCCGTAGATGACGCGCTGCTTGCCATTAAAAAAGAACCTTTTGAGGATATCGGTTACGCGAAGGTAGACCTGCACCGCGGTATCCGTCAGGGCGCGGCAGAGGTGATTTACGGTGCCGGAAAGACACCGGAGCAGATGGTGGGAATCATTGGAGCTATGCTGGAGCATGAGGTAAAGACGATTCTGATCACCCGTTTATCGGAAGAAAAGGCGGAAAAAATTCAGAAGACATATCCGCAGATGGACTATCGGAAAGACGCGAAGATTGGCACCATCGGCCAGTTCCCTGCAGCGGACGGACTGGGAAAAATCGTGGTGGCAACTGCGGGAACATCTGACATTCCGGTGGCGGAGGAAGCAGCTCTGACGGCCGAAGCTCATGGCAATGAGGTGGTGCGTCTATATGATGTAGGCGTGGCGGGGCTTCACCGGCTGCTGGCGCATATGGACGAGATTATGAGTGCGTCGGTCATCATTGCCATCGCGGGAATGGAAGGTGCGCTGGCCAGCGTCATCGGCGGCCTGGCAGACTGCCCGGTCATTGCGGTGCCGACGAGCATCGGATACGGCGCATCTTTTGGCGGCGTGTCCGCACTGTTGTCCATGCTGAACTCCTGCGCCAGCGGAGTTTCGGTAGTGAATATTGATAACGGATTTGGAGCCGGATATCTGGCAAGCATGATCAATCATATAACGGAGGGAAAAAAATCATGAAGACATTATATCTGGAATGTGGAATGGGCGCTGCGGGCGATATGCTGACCGCGGCTTTACTGGAATTGATGCCGGACCCGGATGCGGTTGTGGCAGAATTGAACGGACTTGGGATTCCAGGCGTGGAATTCAGCAAAGAAGCTATGAGCAAGTGTGGCATTGGCGGAACCCATATGACCGTGAAGGTGCATGGGGAGGAAGAGTCCGAGGAGATGTTCCACCATCATTACGATCATGCGACATTTGAAGATTGTAAAGAGACCGATGAGAACCACCAGGATCAGAACCACCTCGATCACTCCCATGCTCATGTCCACAGCCACGAAAGTGCCTGCCCTGTGCATGAGGAGCACGACCATCATCATGACCACGACCATAGCTGTGAGGCACATGAACATCACCATGACCATCAGGTTGTGACCGGTTCCGATGACACCCATCACCATGAACACACTCACGAGCATTCCCACGACGGTCACCACCATCATCACCACAGCAGCCTCCACGACATTGAGCACATCGTCTGTGATCATCTGAATCTTCCGGAGCAGGTAAAACAGGATGTGATGGCAGTTTACGGCCTGATCGCAGAGGCAGAGAGCCATGCTCACGGTGTTCCGGTTACGGAGATTCACTTCCATGAGGTGGGAACCATGGATGCCATTGCGGACATCACAGCGGTCTGCCTGCTGATGCACCACATTGCGCCGGATCAGGTCATTGTATCTCCGGTTCATGTGGGAAGCGGTCATGTGCATTGCGCCCACGGTATTCTTCCGGTTCCGGCTCCGGCCACTGCTTACATTTTAAATGGTGTGCCGATGTACGGCGGAGCAGTAAAAGGCGAGCTTTGCACCCCGACCGGCGCGGCACTGTTAAAGCATTTTGCCACCCGTTTTGGTGATATGCCGGTAATGCGCACGGAAGCGATTGGTTACGGCATGGGCAAGAAGGATTTTGAACAGGCAAACTGCATTCGCGCGATGCTGGGCGAGACGGAAGATGCCGGAGACAGCGTGCTGCAGTTAGAGTGCAATGTGGATGATATGACGGCAGAGGAGCTTGGTTTTGCCATGGAGACAATTCTGGCAGCCGGCGCGCTGGAGGTTTACACGGTGCCGGTGGGCATGAAGAAATCCAGACCGGGTACGCTGTTAAGCGTACTTTGCCATGAAGACCAAAAAGAAAAACTGGTGCGCGTGATTTTTCAGAACACCACCACCATCGGCGTGCGGGAGCACAGCTGCAGCCGTTATACCTTAAAGCGCAGCTTTGTGACGGTGCAGACTCCGTACGGAGAGGTGCAGAAAAAGATTTCCTCCGGTTACGGTGTGACCCGGGAGAAATATGAATATGAGGATCTGGCGCGGATCGCAAGGGAGCAGGGAATATCCCTGGCAGAGGTGCGCAAGAGTATTGCACATAAATAAAAACAGATAAGGCAGATTCAAATACGATAGATTCAGAGTATAGAACAGAAACAGGAGTAATGAGATATGAGAGACAGCATGCGGATGAAAGCAGCAGTATTACTGGTGGGAGGTGCAGTGGCCATCCTGACAGCCTGTGGTTCTGCGAAAACAGACGATAAAACAGTGCAAAACGGACAGGAAAACAGTCAGGAGCAGGGCGGCGCAGCAGGACAGACGGAAGCTGGCGCTGGAGATCTGTCCGGTGCAGCAGTCGGGGAGAATGGCACTACGCTGGTTTACGGCAGCGGCGATTATACCCGCATTAACCCGGCCATGGACGAGCACGGAGAAATCAACATTCTGATCTTTAATGGTTTGACGGCTCATGATGGGGATAACCAGGTGGTTCCGGCCCTGGCGAAGGACTGGACCTTTGATGAGGATACCTGCACCTACACCTTTCATCTGCAGGAGGGTGTGAAATGGCATGACGGCGAGGAATTTACCGCAGATGATGTGAAATTTACCATTGAAGCCATCATGGATCCGGCGAACGGTTCTGAGAATGCGCCGAACTATGAGGATGTGGAGAACATCACCGTGGAGGATCCCTACACTATTTCTTTCCAGCTGGATGCGCCGAATGTGGCATTTCTGGATTACATGACCATGGCGGTTCTTCCGAAGCATCTACTGGAAGGTGAGGATATGCAGGAGTCGGATTTCTTCCGTCATCCGGTAGGAACCGGTCCTTATATGCTGGCAGACTGGGAAGAGGGTCAGGCCATTACGCTGGTGAAGAATGAGGATTATTTCCAGGGTGCGCCGAACATCGATAACATCATTTTCAAGATTGTGCCGGATGACAACGCAAAGGCCGTTCAGATGCAGACCGGTGAGCTGGATCTGGCGCTTCTGACCCCGAAGGACGCAAAAACCTTTGCGGATAAAGAAGGATTTACCTGCTACGATATGAAAACTTCCGATTACCGCGGTATTCTGTTCAATTTCCAGAATGATTACTGGAAGCGGAATAAGGATTTGATACCGGCAATCTGTTATGGAATTGACCGTCAGGCCATCATTGACGCGGTGATCCTGGGGCAGGGCATGCCGGCCTACGGACCGCTGCAGCGTAATGTATACAACAATGAAAATGTGGAGCATTACGATTATGACCCGGCAAAGGCGAAAGAGCTTCTGGAAGCGACGGGCTGTGTGATGGGTAAAGATGGATTTTATGAGCGTAATGGGGAAGAAATCGGCTTTGTCATCAGTGTCGGTGCCGGAGACCAGGTTCGTCTTGACATGGCGCAGGCAGCAGCACAGCAGCTGCGGGAGATTGGCATAAACGTTACTGTGGATATTCCGGTGAAAGTGGACTGGACCGGACAGCAGGCGTACCTGATCGGCTGGGGAAGCCCGTTTGATGCGGATGATCACACTTATAAAGTATTTGGTACGGACAAGGGCGCCAATTATTCCGGATATTCAGACCCGCTGGTGGATGAATATCTAACAGCAGCGCGTCAATCCGATGACCCGGATGTGCGCCGGGAGAATTACAATAAATTCCAGGAAGCACTGGCAGAGGATCCGGCGTATGCCTTTATCTGCTATGTGGATGCCAACTATGTGGCGAAATCTTCCATTCATGGCATCAGCAAAGATACCGTAATGGGACACCATGGCGTAGGTATTTTCTGGAATGTAAAAGACTGGACAATGGAGTAGAGAAAGTATGTCGGATGTATTGGAGGTAAAGCACCTGTCGGTCAGCTTTTTTACCCGGCAGGGGGAAGTGCAGGCGGTGCGGGATGTGAGCTTTTCCCTGAAAAAAGGTGAGCTTCTTGCCCTGGTGGGAGAATCCGGCTGCGGAAAAAGCGCGCTGTGCCGCAGCATTATGAAGCTGCTTCCGGCATCCGCAAAGCATAAATCGGGACAGATTCTGCTGGAGGGGGAAGATATCACGGGCTACTCGGAACGGAAGATGTGTGGCCTGCGGGGAAGCCGTTTTTCCATGGTGTTTCAGGACCCCATGACGGCGCTGGATCCGGCCATGACCATTGGAGACCAGATCGCGGAGGCGGTGAAGCTGCAGCGGCAGAGTGGTTTTGGCGCTCAGGGCGGCAGGATTTCACAGGAGCAGTCAGGCTCGCAGGAGCAGAATGCTGGCCGGAAACAGAAATTGCCTCGGAAACAGAAATTGCCCCGGGCACAGATTCAGCACCGGGTGGAAGAACTCATGGAACTGGTGGGGATTGACCACGCTGCAGAGCGCAGCCGCCAGTATCCGCACCAGTTTTCCGGCGGCATGCGGCAGCGTGCCGTGCTGGCGGTGGCACTGGCCGGAAATCCGGAAATCCTCTTTGCGGATGAGCCTACCACAGCGTTGGATGTGACTGTACAGGCGCAGATTCTGGACCTGTTTCGTGATATTCAGAAAAAACTTGGTACATCCATTGTGTTTGTAACTCATGATCTTGGCGCGGTGGCCCGTGTGGCTGACCGTGTGGCGGTTATGTATGCCGGAAAGATTGTGGAGATTGGAACCGCCGATGAGATTTTCTATGATCCGCGTCATCCCTATACAAAGGGACTGATGCGGGCACTTCCGGCGGCTTCCATAGGAAAAGACGCGCTTTATACCATTCCGGGAATGCCGCCCACGCTCATTGATCCGCCGAAGGGCGATGCCTTCGCCTGCCGCAATGAGCAGGCATTGGCGATCGATTATGAAGAAGAACCGCCCATGTTCCAGATTTCGGATACCCATTTCGCGGCGACCTGGACGCTGGATGCGCGGGCGCAGCAGATCGGTGCGGCAGCAGCGCAGAGCGAAAGCGCTTCCGTCTCCGTGCATCCGCGCCGTACGCTTCCGCTGAATTCCGAAATTCTTCTGGATGTGAGCCATCTGACCCAGGTGTACACACTTCCGGGCGGGCGAAAAGAAAAAGCCCTGGATGATGTCTCTTTTCAGATCCGGAAAGGTGAAATCTTTGGGCTGGTAGGGGAATCTGGTTCTGGAAAATCCACGATTGCCCGCTGTGTCATGAACCT
This sequence comes from Ventrimonas faecis, assembly GCF_040096075.1. NCBI lineage: Bacteria > Bacillati > Bacillota > Clostridia > Lachnospirales > Lachnospiraceae > Ventrimonas > Ventrimonas faecis. The sequence goes on along the minus strand of NZ_JBBMFJ010000008.1, from coordinate 87,204 downwards.
GACCAGGCCGTCACATGGAAGTATCGGTTATCGCGGGATTGAGACAAATAATCCGCTGGTATATCGAAAGCATAAGCGTATGCTGCAGTCGGAACGCCAGATTATTTTCCAGGATTCCGCTTCCAGTCTGGATCCCCGCATGAAAATCTGTGATATTGTGGCAGAACCCATGAAAATTCAGAAACGGATCCCGCCCCGGGGGTCGCTTCGGGCAGAGGCAGAATTCCAGATACATTACACGGGACTGGATGCGGAGTATCTGGATAAGTATCCATCCGAGCTTTCCGGCGGACAGCGGCAGCGGGTGGCTATTGCCCGGGCCCTTTCCATGGAGCCGGAGTTTGTGGTGGCAGATGAGCCGGTGGCATCACTGGATGTGTCAATTCAGGCGCAGATCATCAATCTGTTCCGGCATCTGCAGCAGGAACATGGCTTTACGTTTCTGTTTATCGCGCATGATCTTTCGGTGGTGCGCTTTTTGTGCGACCGAATCGGTGTGATGTACCAGGGGAAACTGGTGGAGACGGCGCCGACGGAGGAATTGTTTGCGTCTCCAAAACATGAATATACGAAAAAACTTCTGGCTGCGATCCCGGAACCGGACCCGGCACTGGAGCGGGAGAGGAGGGGCGGCTGTGGATGCTGAGAAAATACAAAGCAATATTTGTGCATCGGAAATGGCTGGAAGGCCGCAAACGCTGCAGCGGGCTGTGCGGGTCTGGAATCTGAACAGGCTTGTACGGACAATCTTGGTTCTGCTGTTTAGTGTTTTTGTTCTGTCTACAACCGTTTTCTTTGTTTCCCGGATGGCGCCCGGCGATCCGCTGGTTTCCTACTATGGGGACCGGGTAGAGCGGATGAGCCCGGAAGAACGAAGCTGGGCAGAGGAAAAACTTGGACTGGATGATGGAATTGCGGTTCAGTATGTGCGCTGGCTGAAGGAAGCGGCACACGGAGATTTTGGAATTTCTTATAAGTATAAGCAGGATGTTGTGACTGTGATTCGAAACCGGGTTGGCAATACGCTGCTGCTTGGCGGAATTGGATTCCTGTTGATCTTTTTTGGTTCCATGTTTCTGGGAATCCTTTGTGCCTGGCGGGAGGACGGTTTGCTGGACCGCTTTTTCTGCCGCGTGGGAACAATCACAAGCTGTATTCCGGAGTTCTGGCTGTCACTGGTGCTGATTCTGATTTTCTCGGCAGGACTTCACTGGCTGCCAAGTTCCGGGGCTTACACTGCGGGAAAGGCAGGTGACGTGGCCGACCGGATACGGCATCTGATTTTGCCGCTTTCCGTGGTGGTACTGAGTCATTTGTGGTATTACGCGTTTCTGATGCGAAACCGCATGCTGGAAGAAATCCGCGGAGATTATGTACTTCTGGCCCGGGCAAAGGGGCTGCGGAAAGGAAAAATTTTGCTGGGCCATTGTCTGCGGGGAGCCATGCCGTCTTACTTAAGTATCATGGCCATTGCGGTGCCGCATATTCTGGGCGGCACCTATGTGGTGGAGACGGTCTTTTCCTATCCGGGGCTGGGAACCCTGACTTATGAGAGCGCGCGGTACAAGGATTATAATCTCCTGATGCTGCTCTGTATCTTATCTGGTGTGCTGGTGATTCTGTGCAGCATGGCAACAGGAAAGATCAATGAATGGTTGGATCCGCGGCTGCGGGTGACCTGCGGCGAGCGGAAGGTGCAGGAGACAGAACAGGAAAACGGGGAAGCTGCAGAGCCGCACAATGCAGAAGAAGCAGAGATTACAGAGAGACTGAGCGTGCAGGAAAACAGAGCAGATATGCCGCAAAGAGCAGTGGAGGCAGCCGGGGCAGAAGCTGCGGAGAGCGGAACAGTAGCAACGGAAAATCTCCGGTTAGAATCTGCCTCACGCAAAATCCAGAATCCGTTTTCTGCTTTGTCAGCTGCAGATCCCCGTTTCCGCATCGTTGGCATCCGTCCGTCTGAGGAAGCTCCGGTGCAGAAGAAGGTTTTCTGGTATCGGAATAAGCCGCTGCTTCCCATCCTGGTTCTTGCAGGAATCGTTCTGGGCTGCATTTGCGCGGACTGGATCATGCCGAAGGATCCTGCGTATATGGATCTTTTAAACTGCAGTGTTCATCCTGGCAAAGAATTTTTGTTCGGCACTGACACCATGGGACGGGATATTTTTTCCATGATCTGGTCCGGAGGACGGATTTCTTTGACCATTGGTGTGCTGGCGTCCCTGATCGCGGCAGCAATTGCGATTCTTTACGGGGCAGTCAGCGGATGTGCTCCGGCCTGGCTGGATGAGCTGCTGATGCGCTTATCTGAAATTTTCTTAAGCGTACCAAATCTTCTTCTGGTAATTTTACTCCAGGCTGCTTTTGGAAAAGCCGGAGTCTTCAGCTTATCGGTCGTGATCGGTGCGACAAGCTGGGCCGGAATGGCAAAAGTGGTGCGCACGGAGGTGCGCCAGATCCGCAACAGTGAGTACGTGATTGCGGCAAGAGCTATGGGAGGAAGCTTCTTCTATATTTTAAGGCGCCACCTGACACCGAATTTCATTGCCTCGATTTTGTTTATGGCCGTGATGAACATCCGCAGTGCCATTACGGCAGAATCGACGTTAAGTTATATGGGGATTGGCCTGCCGCTGGAAATGATCTCCTGGGGAAGCATGCTGAGCCTGGCAGAAAAGGCCATGTCTGGAGGCGCCTGGTGGATCATTGTGATTCCCGGGGCATTCCTTGTAGTAACGCTGCTTTGTATTACGGATATCGGGGAAGCTATGCGGAGAGCGGCGAATCGGAAGGAGAGCAATCTGTAAAGGACTTATCTGTTTTACAGGAAACTCCGTTCACGGATCAAAGATGTTTTCTTTTGAGGTTCAAATTTTTATGTGACAAACGTAACTGTCTATGATATTATAAAAACGATATAGGCGAAAATGACTTTTGCAGAAATGAAAACATTTTTGAGTGAGCAGGAAGCCGTAATGTCAATGTTGCGTTGACTTTGAAAGTAGGAGAACAGTTCGGATATATCGGCTGTTCTCTTTTTTTTATTTTTAAAACATTAACTCGTTGAAGCTTTGCTTGTACACAGTAAAGCATGGGGGATAATAAAATCACTTATCAACAGGAGAAGAAAGGAATGAAAGGAAAGAGAGTGCTTACAGGCATTTTGCTTGTAGGAATTTTAGCGTGCACTCTGACAGGGTGCAGTGATACAGATAGCCCGAAAAAAGAAACAGAAAAGCCGGTCATCACGCTCGGCAGTGACAGCTATCCACCATACAATTATTTGAATGAGGATGGTGTTCCAACGGGCATAGATGTAGAACTGGCAACAGAAGCTTTTGAAAGAATGGGATATCAGGTGGAGATTGTCCAGATCAACTGGGAGAAGAAAAAAGAACTGGTGGAGAGCGGGGAGATTGATTGTATCATGGGCTGCTTTTCTATGGAAGGACGTCTTGGCGATTACCGCTGGGCCGGGCCGTACATAGCAAGCCGCCAGGTGGTTGCTGTAAATGAGAACAGTGATATCTATAAATTGAGTGATCTGGAGGGAAAGAACCTTGCCGTTCAGTCCACAACCAAGCCGGAAGGCATCTTTCTGAACCGGACGGATGAAAGAATTCCAAAGCTGGGCAATCTGATCAGCCTGGGACACAGGGAGCTGATCTATACATTTCTGGGAAAAGGATATGTAGATGCAGTCGCCGCACATGAGGAATCTATTATTCAGTATATGAAGGATTATGACGCAAGCTTTCGTATCCTGGAAGAACCTTTGATGATCACCGGAATAGGTGTTGCTTTTGCAAAAGATGATGACAGAGGAATCTGTGAGCAGATGAACCAGACTCTGAAAGAGATGCGACAGGATGGCACATCCCTGAAAATTATTGAAAAATATCTGGATGATCCCCAGAAGTATCTGGAGGTGGATGATCTTGGATATTAAGAGAAAGAAAAAAGAAAAACGGATCCAGCTGTTCGGCGGTCTGATTGGAATCTGTGTGGCTGCAGTCTCTCTGTTTTATTTCTTTCATGCGGAGAAAGCGGAAGCAGAGAAACGGATGGTAGAGATTGTAAATTATGTCAAAGTGCAGTGCTCCACCTACACCCATTACAATGAATCTTCGGAATCCAAAAGTCTCCTTCGTTCGATCGAAAGCGCCAGACAGATGAGTACCAATATTAATATGGAAATAGAAAACGGTGGTCAGCTAAGCCGGGAGTTCCTGAGAGAAAATCTTCAGACTCTCTGGGTGGATGGCATCCTTGTACTGGATACAGAAGGGAAGACGGACTGTGAATACAGCACGGATGAGACTCTGGCCAATGAGATCACGGAATATCTGCAAAAAGATATTATCATGGATTTTACCGGATATGAAGAAAGATCTTATTCGGAACGGTTTGCCAGGGAAGATGGGTCCTATATTGATATTGCAGCCTGTGCCAGAAAAGATGCACCGGGTATCGTGGCAATCTACTATTACACATCTCCTGAATTTGCCAGAAACTATACCCTGACGATACAGGGACTTTTAAATGGTTATAGTACCCAGAAAGATGGAACGATTATTGTTGCAGACGATGGGATCGTTGCTGCCAGCAATGATCAGAGCCTGTTAGGGCAGAATACGGCTGACAACGAAGTTGTTCAGGCAATGAAAAAGCATACAGACAGTCAGCACATTTATCATTTGAAGAATGAAGGAATCGGATGTTACGGAATCATGCTGAAGCAGAGGGATTACTATATTTATGCGTATATTCCGGATACGGAAGTATTCCATAATCTTTCATTAAGTGTGATAAGCGTTATGTTTCTTTATTTCCTGATATACAGTATATTCTGGTTCTGGACATACAGAACCAATCTTGCACACCGGAAACAGGAACTGGAAAAAGATGAAAAATATAAAGCAGAACTTCTGATAGCTGCAAAAAAGGCAGAAGCCGCCAATGAGGCAAAAACAGAGTTTCTCCAGCGAATGAGCCATGATATCCGGACTCCGATCAATGGAATCTGTGGCATAATCAATGTGGCAGACCATTATGCAGAGGATATGGAGAAACAGACGGAATGCAGGACAAAGGTTAAAGAGGCATCCAACCTGTTACTGGAACTGGTAAATGATGTTCTGGACATGAGTAAGCTTGAGTCAGGGGAAATTGTTCTGGAAGAGCTTCCATTTAACCTGAGCAGTATTTCCAGGGAAGTATTTGTAGTGATCGAACAGATGGCTGCAGAACAGAATATCCAGATTGTGTGGGAGAAAAAAGAAATCACACACCGGGATTTTATTGGAAGTCCGGGGTATGTAAAACGTGTGATGATGAATATCCTGTCCAATGCAGTGAAATATAACAGAGAAAACGGACAGATCTATATCAGCTGCATGGAAATTCCATCCGAACAGCCAGAAATGACCACAATGGAATTTGTCTGCCGGGATACCGGAATCGGAATGACTGAGGAATTTCAGAAATGTGTGTTTGAACCATTTGCGCAGGAACATACGGGAAGCCGCACAAAATTTGCAGGAACAGGTCTGGGAATGGCGATTGCAAAGAATCTGGTCGAGAAAATGGGTGGAACCATTACCTTTGAAAGTGAAGAAGGCGCAGGAACCACCTTTGTGATCCGGGTTCCGTTTAAAATAGACCTGGATGTGGATAAACGTGAAGAACAGGAAGATGTATCAGGGAAATCTATAAAGGGACTCCACATTCTTCTGGCAGAAGACAATGATTTAAATATGGAAATTGCAGAATTTATGCTTCAGAACGAAGATGCTGTCGTGACAAAAGCATGGAATGGACAGGAGGCAGTGGAGATATTCAGAAAAAGCGGATCTGGAGAATTTGATGTGATTCTTATGGATATCATGATGCCGGTGATGAATGGATATGAAGCAGCAAAGACGATCCGCTCCATGGACAGAGAGGATGCAAAGGTGATTCCGATCATTGCAATGACGGCAAATGCATTCACAGAGGATAGACTGAGGGCAAAAGAAGCAGGAATGGATGAACATATAGCAAAGCCTATTGATGGAAAATTATTGGTAAAAGTAATTCATAAACTGGTGAAACACGATTTCAGGGGGAGAATTCATAATGAAAAAGAAAAAATGGAATAAGATACTTGCGGTACTTTTGGCAATGGTGATAGTCATGTCATTTCTGTCAGCCTGCGGCGGGAAGAGTGCAGAAAAAGAAGATGTAGAAACTATCACGGTGTATTTGTGGAGCACAAAGCTGTATGAAAAATATGCACCATACATCCAGGAACAGCTTCCGGACATCAATGTGGAATTTGTAGTAGGGAATAATGACCTGGATTTTTATAAGTTTCTTAAAGAAAATGATGGATTGCCGGATATTATAACCTGCTGTCGTTTTTCACTGCATGATGCAAGTCCGCTGAAAGACAGTCTGATGGATCTTTCAACAACCAATGCAGCAGGTGCAGTCTATGATACCTACCTCAACAGTTTCAGGAACGAGGATGGCAGTATAAACTGGCTTCCGGTGTGTGCAGATGCCCATGGTTTCGTGGTGAACAAAGATCTATTTGAACAGTATGATATTCCTCTGCCAACAGACTATGAAAGCTTCGTTTCTGCCTGCCAGGCATTTGAAGCAGTGGGTATCCGTGGGTTTTCTGCAGACTATTATTATGATTATACCTGTATGGAAACACTGCAGGGATTGTCAGCGTCAGAACTGTCTACTGTGGACGGACGTAAGTGGCGCACTACTTACAGTGATCCGGGGAATACAAAGAGGGAAGGTCTGGACAGTACCGTCTGGCCGCAGGCTTTTGAACGTATGGAGCAGTTCATCCAGGATACAGGACTGAACCAGGATGATCTGGATATGAATTATGATGATATCGTTGAGATGTACCGAAGTGGTAAGCTTGCCATGTATTTTGGCAGCTCTTCCGGTGTGAAAATGTTTCAGGATCAGGGCATCAACACAACATTTCTTCCATTCTTTCAACAGAATGGCAAAAAGTGGCTGATGACTACGCCATATTTCCAGGTGGCTTTAAACCGTGATCTGACACAGGATGAGACACGCCAAAAGAAAGCAATGGAGGTACTGAACACAATGCTTTCAGAGGAGGCGCAGAACCGGGTCATTAGTGATGGTCAGGATTTGCTGAGCTACAGTCAGGATGTGGATCTCCATCTTACGGAATATATGAAAGATGTGAAACCTGTGATCGAAGAAAATCATATGTATATCCGAATTGCGTCAAATGACTTTTTCTCCGTTTCCAGGGACGTGGTTTCTAAGATGATCGCAGGAGAATATGATGCAGAGCAGGCATACCAGTCATTTAATTCTCAGCTTCTGGAAGAGAAATCCACATCTGAGAATATTGTGCTGGATTCAAAGAAAACTTATTCCAATCGCTTCCATACCAGCGGAGGCAATGAAGCCTATTCTGTTATGGCAAACACTCTGCGCAGCATTTATGGTACAGATGTGCTGATCGCAACCGGAAACAGTTTTACGGGAAATGTACTGAAGGCAGGATATACGGAAAAGATGGCGGGAGACATGATCATGCCAAACGAGCTTTCCGCTTACAGTAGCGAGATGAGCGGGGCAGAACTGAAGGAAACGGTCAGAAACTTCGTAGAAGGCTATCAGGGAGGCTTTATCCCCTTTAACCGCGGCTCTCTGCCTGTGTTCAGTGGTATTTCTGTAGAAATTAAGGAAACGGATAATGGTTATACATTGAGTAAAGTTACAAAGAATGGAAAACAGATTCAGGACAAGGATACTTTTACTGTGACCTGCCTTGCAGCACCACAACATATGGAAGCTTATGCGGCAGAGGAAAATATTGTATTTGATGGAGGGGATACCTCTGTGAAAGATACCTGGACAACATATGTTTCAGATGGTAATGCCATTCTTGCAGAGCCTGAAGACTACATTACTCTGAGGTGAGAAGAATGGATGTTAAGAATCATAATATAAACAGAAAGAAACAGGTTGTGAGAAAACGATGGAATACGGCAGTTCTTATTGCCCTATTCGTTGGAATCCTTTTGACTGTTTTCCGATATTTTGAGTTTGTATCGAAGACTGTTTATGAGGAAAGTGTTTCTCACCTGACAGAAATTTTTCATCAGTCTGATAATATGTTAAGTGAGCTGACAAATAAGAATCTGACTTATCTTCATATATGGGGGGAATATCTGCAGAACACTTCCGATGAAAGTGAAATTCGTGAGTATATAGAGAAAGCACAGGAAGATGCAGGCTTTTTAGATTTTTATTTCCTGTCAGCGGACGGGAACTATAAGATGGTAACAGGTGAAACCGGGTATCTGGGATTACAGGAAAATATTGAAGATGAGATCTGGCAGGGAAATGATGTGATAACCAATGCAACAGTTCCCGGAAAATCCCAGCTCCTTGTTTTTGCCACTCCCAAGCCTCATGGAAATTATCAGGGCTTTGAATATGATGCCATTGCCATTACCTATGAAAACTCTGATATCGTAAATGTGCTGAATATTTCTGCTTTCAATGGAAATGCCCAGAGTTATGTGGTTCATCCGGATGGTCGTGTTGTTGTGGATCATTCTTCTGAGTCATGGGGAGAGGTGTATAATTTCTTTGGGATTCTGAGAGAGCATTCCAACATGTCTGAAAAAGAGATCCTTAAACTTTCAGAAGAGTTTAAGGAAGGACATACAGATGCAATGCTGATAAATCTGGATGGAGAGGATTACTATCTGGTCTATGAGAAATCCAAACCTCAGGACTGGATCTTTCTGGGACTTGTCCAGGCTGATATCGTCAATGCCAGTATGAATGTTCTACAGCGTAGTACTATGCTGCTTGTAAGTGCAGTAGCGGTGTGTATTGCCGGTCTTTTTATTGGAATTATTCTCCGTAAAAACAGGGTAAACATGAAAAGAAAGGATACGGAGATCCTGTACAGGGACGAATTGTTTCAAAAGCTGTCAATGAATGTGGATGACGTTTTCCTGATGCTGGATGCCAAAACATATAAAGCAGATTACGTCAGTCCCAATGTGGAAAAACTGCTGGGAATTAAAGTAGAACAGATCCGTAAAGATATTTGTGTTCTTGGGAAACTGCATCCTGGGGATGTTGAAGATCCGGAGAAGAATTATCTGGAAGAAATCCAGGTTCAGGAGCAGCAGGAATGGGATTTTGAATATATTCATCAGAAAACAGGAGAACACCGCTGGTTTCATAATGTTGCAATGGGCAGCGAGGTAAACGGGGAAAAGAAATATATCCTGGTTCTGTCAGATCGTACCTCTGACAGAAAAATGAATCAGGCGCTTTCTGAGGCGGTCCGCGCTGCGGAGACTGCCAACAGGGCAAAGAGCACCTTCCTTTCCAATATGTCTCACGATATCCGGACACCAATGAATGCCATTATTGGTTTTACCACACTGGCTGTGAGTAATATTGATAATAAGGAAAAGGTCAGGGATTATCTGGGTAAGATTCTTTCATCCAGCAATCATCTGCTTTCACTTATCAATGATGTGCTGGATATGAGCCGTATTGAGAGCGGAAAGATTCATCTGGAGGAAACGGAGGTCAGTCTGTCAGAGGTCCTTCATGATCTGAAGACCATTGTCAGTGGGCAGATCCATGCAAAACAGCTGGAACTTTACATGGATGCCATGGATGTGACCAATGAGAATGTCTATTGTGACAAGACACGGCTGAACCAGGTCCTGTTGAATTTATTATCTAATGCAATCAAGTTTACGCCGGCAGGCGGAACTGTTTCTGTCCGGCTGAGACAGTATCCGGGAACAAAAAAAGGCAGTGAACTGTACGAGATACGGGTAAAGGATAACGGAATCGGCATGAGTCCGGAATTTGTACAGAAGATATTTTCGCCGTTTGAGCGGGAGCGGACTTCTACTGTCAGCAGGACGCAGGGTACAGGACTTGGCATGGCCATCACCAAAAACATCGTGGATATGATGGGAGGAACCATTGAGGTTCAGACAGAACAGGGAAAAGGTACTGAATTTATTATCCGTCTGCCATTGCGGATCCAGCCTGAGAATCACCGTATAGAGAAAATCGCAGAACTGGAAGGTCTGAAGGCATTGGTAGTAGACGATGATTTCAATACCTGTGACAGTGTGACTAAAATGCTTGTAAAGGTTGGAATGCGTTCGGAATGGACACTTTCCGGTAAGGAGGCTGTTCTTCGTGCTCGTCAGTCTATGGAACTTGGAGATGCATTCCATGCTTATATCATTGACTGGCGTCTGCCGGATATGAACGGTATTGAAGTTACACGCCAGATCCGCAGCCTTGGCGATGATACACCGATCATTATCCTGACTGCATATGACTGGTCAGATATCGAAGTGGAAGCCAGGGCAGCAGGGGTAACTGCATTCTGTGCGAAACCTATGTTTATGTCAGATATCAGAGAGACATTGATGACTGCTATCGGTCAGAAGCAGGCAGAGACAGAAGATACAATCCTCCCGGAAGCTGGTTTGGATTTCAGGGGAAAGAGTTTATTGCTTGTAGAAGACAATGAGCTAAACAGTGAAATTGCGGTGGAGATCCTGAATGAATATGGTTTCCTTGTTGACACCGCAGAAAATGGATCAGAAGCAGTGGAAAAAGTTAAGAATTCAAAACCGGGCAGCTATGATCTTGTGTTGATGGATGTACAGATGCCGGTAATGAACGGATATGAGGCTACGAAACAGATTCGTGCCCTGAAAAATCCGGCGCTGGCGAAAATTACCATCCTTGCCATGACGGCCAATGCTTTTGACGAAGACAGAAAAAAAGCACAGGAATGCGGTATGGATGGATTCTTATCCAAGCCAATCATTATAGATGAATTGATTGATACATTACAGAATAATCTGAAGTGAGTTTTTGGAATTTCATAAAACCCGAATGGACAAAGGAAAAATATGGATAAAAGACAAACGATACTTATTGTAGATGATGCAGAATTTAAAATTTTCGGGGGAGGGTATGGATGATTTCAAAAAACTTACAGAGCAACTTTTTGAAAAAGATATTTGGTGTATCTGTTGTAACTGTGCTGTTATGTCTTACTGGCTGTACGAATAAGAATGCGACGAGTGAACATGAAGCAGTCACTATTCTGGCACCTTATTTAGAGTGTGATCGATTAGCTGATCTGGTACATGAGAAGTATCCGGAAGTAAATTTAGAGATTCTTTCCTATTCGGGTGCAAACACAACACAATATTTACAGAATATGTTAGCAGCAGATGATCTTCCCGATATTTGTTCACAGACAGTTTATGATCCAAACATCAATGACATGAGTGATAAGATGATCGATCTTTCAGGTTATGATTTTACAGACAACTATGTAGAATCCAGATTGCAGGATGTCTCAGATGATGGAGCCATTTACATGCTTCCGTCAGCCTACAGCTGTATCGGCATTACATATAACAAGACTTTATTAGAGGAACATGGATGGGAGCTCCCAAAATCCTTTGCTGATCTGGAAAACCTGGCAGAGGAAGCAAAGGCGGCAGGGGTACAGCTGTGCCTGGCGCAGATTGCATATCCGGGTTATGGATTTCAATATATGTGCAATATTGCGGATACGGGATTTCTGGGAACTTTTCAGGGCAAGCAGTGGCAAAAGGATTATCTGACAGGAAAGGCCAATGTGAGTGATACACAGGGCATGATGGATTGCATGAACTATATTCAGAAATGGAAAGATCTGGGGATGTTTACTGCTAATGAAAAGAATCCCCAGAGCGATGACGAAACCAGAAATGAATTTATGGAAGGCAATACGTTATTCCTGCTTGGAAGCAAAAATGGTATCGGAGAAACAGATGATACAAAGGATCAGTTTGGATTAATGCCATATCTTTCTGAAGACGGAAGCCAGAATGTATATATTTTGAATGTGACACGCTATCATGGATTGAGCAAAAAATTAGAGGAGAATCCACAAAAGCTTGACGATGCATTAAAAGTTATGGAGATTCTTTCTTCCGTGGAAGGAACAACTGCGATATATGATGAATCGAAATTAATATCGAACCTTTTACCGTTTAAGGACTGGAATGCAGACGATACCTATTATGGAGATATTGCAGATGAGATCAATGCCGGAAATACGGCACCGCTTATTTATGCAGGGTGGGAAAATACATTGGTAAATACAGGAAATCGTATGCTGGAATACCTTCAGGATCAGGCAACGCTTGAAGATGTTGTGGATCAGCTGGATACGGATCAGGATTCTGTAGTAAACAATAAACCGGAAGTTATCACGACTACAACTGAAATTATTTCTCAGGAGAGCTGTGCAAAATTGATCGGAAAAAGCTTTATGGAAGCAACAAAAAGCGACGCAGCACTGATTTCACTTGGGAAATGGATACATGGTAATGGAATAGACCAGAATACAGAGGGTGTGAATGGCAAACTTTATGCACAGGATATTACAGAAGCTGATATTTGTACGATTCTTCCAACAAGCTGGTATGGCACAATACAGACAGCGAAAATTACAGGGAAAGATATCAAAAAGTTATGTGAAGATGGTTATGATGCCGCAGGTACAGGCAATACCTATCCATATGTGCTGGTGAAGGATAAAGAACTTGAAGATGATAAAACTTATCAGGTTGTTATTTGCGGAGCAAATGAAGATGTTGTATTAAATGACAGTGGTATTGTGGGAATGGATGCAGCGAAAGATTACTTTTCAAAATTTAAAACACTGAGCGAGGCGGATGTGAAATGAAACTAAGTCAGAACAGTACATTGGAGAAGACAAAACAATATAAAAAAGTTATTTTGGGATGTATTGTTGCAATCTTAGTTATGCTCGGTTTATTTATTTTCCTGAATCAGTCATATATTCAAAAGTTTATTTATGAAGAACGATTGAACCAGATGGATGAAATTACCCATCAGATGTTTTTGAATCTGGAAGATGTTATGGGCACAAAATGGGATTATGTCCAGGTACAATGTAACCTCATAGAATCTACTGATCTACAGACTGTGGATGATATGAGCCGATATATGAAAACAATAACAGATTTATATGAATTTGAAGATTCCAGGATAACATTGCTGGCAGTGGATGACAGTGGAAAGTACTATACAGAAGAAGGAAACCAGGGAATAGTGAGAGATGCATATCATTTCGAGAACAGCCCTGAAAAAATCAGCTACGTGTCGAATTTTATTACAACAAATGAATCCCGTATGGTCTTTTTAAAGAAACTGGATCATCCCATCAGACTTCAAAGCGGTCAGATTATTAATTACTATGGCTTATATCAGGATATGCGGAAGCTGAACGAATATTTTGGCTGTGATGCTTATGAAAACAATAACAGTGTCTATATTCTTGATGATAATGGCTTTAAACAGTTTAACAGTAATAAAGTAGAACTGATTAAAGGACATAATGTGTTTTCCGTATTAAAGAAGATGGAATATCTTCATGGTTCTTCCTTTGACAAAACGGAAAAAGAATTAAATGAAAAGGGTGTAAGTTATTCCAATGCTATACTTGACGGGACAGAATATTTCTATGTTTTAAAAAGAATGGATAGTGCAGCATGGACCCTGATCTTTCTGGTGCCGGCAAAATATGTAGCAACGAATACGGTAAGGCTTGTGCACCTGATCATGTGCTTTATCATTCTGTTTGCAGTTGTTGCGGCAGTTTGTGTAATTACAGCTATCGTAACAGTGCTTAGAAAAAAACAGAGTGAAGCAATTGAGGTTGAAAGAGAAAATAACGCAAAACTGGAAACAATCAATACAGAACTTACACAGGCAAAACAGGCAGCTGAACAGGCATTAGAAGTAGCCAGTTATGCCAGCCAGTCCAAAAGTGATTTTCTGGCAAATATGTCCCATGATATCCGTACACCAATGAATGCAATTACCGGTATTACATCATTGCTTGAACATGATGCAGGAAATGAAGAAAAAGTAAGAGAATATGCTAAAAAAATAGATGTTTCTGCACGGCATCTGTTGGGGATTATCAATGATGTTCTGGATATGAGCAAGATTGAGGCAGGAAAAACGGTTTTCAAATATTCTGACTTTTCTATAGTGGATTTTATACAGGAACTTGACACGATATTTCATTCTCAAATATATGAAAAGCAGCAGACCTTTACAATTACAAAAGAAAATATCCGGCATGAGTGGGTGAATGGGGATCGAGTCCATTTGATGCAGATTTTCAGTAATCTGCTCTCTAATGCAATAAAATATACACAGGAAGGTGGAAGAATCCAGCTTCTGGCAGAAGAATGTGAATCAAATTCATCTGTTTATGCCAAGTATCGCTTTTTAGTCAGCGATAATGGTATGGGAATGTCAGCAGATTTCCAAAATACAATTTTTGATGCGTTTACCCGTGCAGAAAATTCCATGACGAATAAAATACAGGGAACCGGACTTGGAATGGCGATTACCAGAAATCTGGTTGAGGCAATGGGAGGCACCATTGACGTGGACAGTGAACTGGGACAGGGAAGCTGTTTTGAGGTTCTCCTGGATCTGAAAATTGCAGAGAATAGAACAGTTGACCTGGTGACACAAGAAGAAACAGATGAGCAGGATGGTAATATCCTGCAGGGAATGAGATTCCTGTGTGCAGAGGATAATAAGCTGAACGCAGAGATCCTGACGGAACTGTTAAAGATTGAAGGTGCGGAATGTACCATCTGTGAAAACGGTGAAGAGATTTTGAAAGCATTTGAACAGTCTGCTCCAGGTGATTATGACATGATCCTGATGGATGTGCAGATGCCTGTTATGAATGGCTATGAGGCGACGAAGGCAATCCGCAGAAGTTCCCATGAACTGGCAAAGAAGATTCCGATCATTGCCATGACTGCCAATGCATTCTCAGAGGACATTCAGCATTCTCTGGCAGCCGGTATGAATGCACATGTTTCAAAACCGGTTGAGATGAAGGTGCTTGAAAAGACGATCAGAAGCATAAAATCCGGGGGGGGCAACGAAACGCAGGTCATTACTCCAGTAACCATTTGCAAAACTGATTGATATAAAAACAATATTTACAGATGGCATCATGAAAGATTGGATGGAAAAGGTCAGAAAAGAAGAATGGATAAAAGAAGAAAAAAATCAGCCGTACTATTTGCATATATATTTGTGGTCCTGGGAATGTGGATGATGTTATCGGTACACTGCCAGGCAGCTGAAACGAATAATGATGAAAAACAACAGACACAGATTATACGTGTCGGTTCATTTGAGGACACCTTCAATTATGTCGACAAAAACGGTGTCAGACGAGGTTATGGCTACGAACTCATGCAGGCTCTGGCAGGTTATACCGGATGGAAATTTGAGTATGTGAAATGTGACTGGTCCAACTGTTTTGATAAGCTTGAAAATGGTGAGATTGATATCATGGGTGATATCTCTTACACCGATGAACGTGCACAAAAGCTGCTTTTTTCGGATGACCTGATGAGTGAGGAAAAATATATTCTTTATGCTGATTTGTCAGATATGGATATTGGGACATCTGATTTCAAGTCGCTGGATGGAAAACGCATAGGTGTGCTCATGGGTACTGAACCTGAAATCATGCTGACAGAATGGGAAAATAAGAATGGTATACACACAGAGCATGTAAATGTGAATAATAATGATGATGTTGAAAAGAAATTAGAGAATCAAGACATTGATTGTTTTGTATCTCTGGAGGAATCCATCTGGTCTGAACAGGGAATATCATCCATTGCAACGATTGGCAAATCAGGCATATATTTTGCAATAAATAAAGAGCGCAGCGATATCAAGACGGAGCTGGATTATGCTATGCGTCAGCTGGAACAGGATAGTCCCTTTTTTAAGGCAGATTTGTATAAGAAGTATTTTACGCTTGATTATTGTCAAAGTCTTACTGGCGGAGAAAAGTCATGGCTGGAAGAACATGGTGACATCCGGATAGGATTTCTGAGCAATGATCCGGCGGTATTTTCCATGGACGAAGTAACTGGAAAACTTACGGGTATGCTGGCAGAGTATACTTCTTATGCCAAAGACTGTCTGGGGAATCAGACACTAAAATTTTATATACAGGAATATGATAGCTATGACGAAATGACTCAGGCTCTGCAGAATCGTGAGATTGATGTGGTTTTTTATGCCGGCAGAAATCCTGATCTCGCAGAAAAAAACGGCTATGCACTTACAAACACTGCCTGGAACTACAGCCTGATGGCGGTAACGGATGAGAAAAATTTTAATGAGGACAGGGTGTATACAGTAGCTGTGCCAAAGGAAAAAGATGCCTTAAAACAGCATATTGCTTTCGGTTATCCGCAATGGAAGCTGGTAGATTATGATTCGCTTGAGGATGCAGCGGATATGGTTGTCAGTGGAAAAGCAGACTGTTTCCTTATGGGATCAAGTCAGGCAATGATCTATGATAACAATCGAGATTTCAAGAGTGTTCCACTTACCAAAACAATGGAAGCGTGTTTTGCAGTAAGAGGTGGAGAAGGAACCCTCTTATCGATATTGAATAAAACCTTAAAGGCTATGCCATCTGACATGCTTACAAGTGCCCTTGCTATTTATGACAGTACAGCAGATAAGGTAACATTTTTGGACTTTGTAAAAGACAATATGCTTGCTTTTTTTGTTACGGCAGGATTTTTTGTACTCACTATCATTGGTATTATCCTCATACTTTTACGGAAGGCAAGGAAAGCAGAAGCTGCCGCAAAGCTTGCTGCAAATGATACACAAAAGCTTAATGACAAACTGGAAATCGCTCTGAAAAAAGCAGAAGATGCCAGTCTCGCAAAGACCTGTTTCCTTAACAATATGTCACATGACATCCGCACTCCTATGAATGCAATTCTGGGTTATGCACAGCTTATGGAGAATGAATTAAATGGAAAAGACATGCCTGAGACTTTAGAACATCTGGAAAAACTGCAGCAGTCCGGGAATCTGCTCCTGTCAATCATAAATAATGTACTGGATATGGCCCGGATCGAGAGCGGAAGGATGGAGCTTGATGAGAATTACTGCCGGATTGAAGATGTCTGGAAATCCTTGTTTGCAGTATTTGCTGAGAAAGCAAGGAAAAAGAATATTGCGCTTCATTACACGATGAATGTAGAACATGAGCACATATTGACAGATGTTACCAAGATAAAAGAAATATTGGTCAACATCCTGAGTAATGCCATAAAATATACTCCAGCCGGTGGTTCTGTTATGGTAGATGTAGATGAATTACCTTGTGATGAGTCCGGATACATGATAGCGAGGATGAGAGTCAGCGATACCGGAATCGGTATGAGTCAGGAGTATCTGACAGAGATTTTCGAGGCATTCACACGTGAGCAGAACACCACAAAGAGCAAGATCGCAGGAAGCGGACTTGGAATGTCAATCGTCAAGAAATATGTTGATCTGTTGGGAGGAACAATAGATGTAGAGAGTGAACTTGGAAAAGGAAGCACCTTTACAGTTACACTGAAACACAAGATAGCCGATGAAAGTTATTATGTAAAAAAACGTGCTGAAAGCTCTGAATCAAGCAGTGAAATCCTTGAAGGCAAGAATATTCTTTTGGCGGAAGATAATGATCTGAATGCAGAGATTGCAGAGGCAATACTTGAGCGTGCCGGCCTTAAGACAGAGCGTGTGGAGGATGGCATTCAGTGTGTAAACAGGATAGAAAAGATGCCAGCAGGCACATATGATATGATCTTGATGGATATCCAGATGCCGAAAATGAACGGTTATAAAGCAACACAGGAAATCAGAAATTTGCCGGATAAGGATAAAGCGTGCATACCGATTGTTGCAATGACAGCAAATGCATTTGAAGAAGATAAGAGAGAGGCTATTGCAGCCGGAATGAATGGACATATAGCAAAGCCGATCCAGGTCGATACGCTTCTGTCAATGTTAGCAGAAATCATAAGGCAACAAGAAAAATAGTAACTGGCAGCCAGTTGCAGAAAAAGTAGGCACTGTCTGTTTGACACAAGGAGGAATTCAGTTGTTGGAGAAAGCAGTTCAGGTTGCAATATATGAAAAAGCTCTTAAAAACCATTATATAGAAATCTTGTACATTGATTTTGAAGATACAGGAAAATGCATAAAGCTTCATCAGGATACAAACCTGTTAAATGGTGAAAATATTTTTCCAGAGTCAGATGAGCAAATGTTTGATGACTATATTTGTGAGAAAATAATGCGTTATGCATCTGGCAATATAGAAGATCTTAACCGGGTAAAACAGCAGATGACGATGGAAGCAATCACACAGGGAACAGCAGAACACATCATGCATCATGTTATGATCAATTTTATGCTGAATGGCGAGATGCGTTTCATGCAGTTTGATTTTATGAGGGAAAGTGCAGATACAAAGAATGTGTTCCTGTTTGTGGAGGACTATACAGTTCCACAGCAGCAGGCGTTTATAACTACGCTTCGTTCTATTGAAAACAGTGCTGTTCTTTTTTGTATTCTTTCAGAAGAGGAGGATGCAAAAACAACGCTATGTTATGATCCTGTTTTTATTACCCGAGGCTTTGCAGAGATGATGGAGACTACACAGCAGCAGATGATGCTGTTGCAGAAGAAACCTTTTTGCGAAACAGTACATCCGGATGATCAGCAATATGTAGAGGAATCTGTGAGAAATCTCAATATAGAGCATCCACATACGAACATATTTTATAGAAAAAGAAATCCGCAGGGAAAATGGTTCTATATGCAATCAGATTTTTCTTATCTTGTTGTGGGTAAGAAAAAATATATCTATGTGACCTATCAGGATGTCAGTGCATTGCAGAAGAATAAAGAATTGTCAAATGCACTTCATTATAGCCAAAAACGGGATGAAGAGCTTACAAAAGCATTGGAGGCGCTTGGAACAGTATTTAACAATATATTTTTGGTCCATCTGGAGGATCAGAAAGTAGAATGGTTAAAAATCCAGGCAGATAAGGAAAATGTCCTGAAGCAATGCCAGAATGTCTGTGAGCTAAGAAAACTGATCCATGATAATTATATGCTGCCGGAATGCCAGGAAGGCTATCTTGAGTTTACAGATCTTGATACGATCAGTGAACGATTTGAAAAACATAAGATTCTTCGGTACATTTATCGTAATAAGAACAGGCAGTGGATAGAAGTAAGTGCCATCGTTCAGAATCGTGATGAGGATGGAAAGGTGACAGATATCCAGTTTCTGACACATGATGTGACAGACCAGCGGGAAAGGGAACTGCAGCAGGAAGAGGCTCTTCGGATTGCTCTCGCTTCCGCTGAACATGCAAATAAGGCAAAAACAGCATTTTTAAATAATATGTCACATGATATCCGCACTCCTATGAATGCAATCATTGGTTTCACAGCCCTTGCAGCAGCACATATGGATCAGCCGGATCTGGTAAAGGATTATCTGACAAAAATCGGGACATCGAGCCAGCATCTTTTGAGTTTGATCAATGATGTTCTGGACATGAGCCGTATTGAAAGCGGTGTTGTTAAGATAGAAGAAAAGGAAGTCTGCATTCCGGATATTCTCCACGATCTAAAAACGATTATACAGGGAAATATTCAGGCAAAGCAGCAGGATCTTTATATTGACACGCAGAATGTTGTCCATGAGAATGTTATCACTGACAGATTACGTCTGAACCAGATCCTTTTAAATATCGTAAGTAATGCCATTAAATTCACTCCGGCAGGTGGTATGGTCAATATCCGTGTATCTGAGAAACCATGCAACAGAAACGGATTTACTACCTTTGAATTCAGGATCAGGGATAATGGAATCGGAATGTCTGAAGAATTTCAGGCACATGTGTTTGATTCCTTCTCAAGAGAACGGACATCTACCCAAAGTGGAATTAAAGGGACCGGACTTGGTATGGCAATCACCAGGAATATCGTGGACATGATGGGTGGAACTATTTCCCTGACAAGTAAAGAAGGAAAAGGAACGGAATTTGTTGTTACCCTTAATTTTAAAACACTGGAGAAGGCTACTGTGTATGGACCTATCCCTGAATTAGTGGGTGCAAGGGCACTGGTTGTAGATGATGATGTTCATACCTGCACGAGTGTCAGCAAGATGCTGCGTGAAATTGAAATGCGGGCAGACTGGTCAACTTCTGGAAAAGAGGCAGTCATCAGAGCAAAGGAGGCCTTTGAACAGAACGATGCATTCAAAGTTTATATTATCGACTGGCTGATGCCGGATATGAATGGAATCGAAACTGTACGAAGGATTCGTTCTGTAGTTGGGGACGAGATACCAATCATTATTCTGACCGCATATGACTGGGCAGATATCGAACAGGAAGCAAAAGAAGCCGGAGTTACTGCATTTGTGGAGAAGCCAATCTTCATGTCGGAATTAAGGAAAGTCCTGACAAAGCCTATGGATATAAAAGAAGAGCCATTGCTCCAAACAGAAAGAGAGTATCGTTATTCTGGTAAAAAGGTTCTTCTTGTGGAGGATAATGAACTGAACCGCGAAATCGCCACAGCTCTGTTGGAAGAAATCGGAATAATAGTAGATTCTGTGGAAGACGGAACAGATGCTGTTGAACGGATGAATGAAGTAGATGATGACAGGTATGATCTGATCTTCATGGATATCCAGATGCCTAAAATGGATGGTTATATGACAACCAGGGAAATCCGTACTTTAAAGAATAATAAGAAAGCCAATATCCCAATCATTGCTATGACAGCAAATGCCTTTGAAGAAGACAAAAAGAAGGCATTTAAAGCCGGAATGAATGCACATATTGCAAAACCCATTGACAGTAAAAAAATAGAGGATACTTTGCAGCAGGTTTTAAGGCAGAAAATATAGTAAGATAATTTCGATTGCCAGAAAAGGAAGAAAAATGATGAGTAACAAAAATAAGAGCAGAATGCGGCAATATGGAAGCCTTTTGTTGTGCAGTATTCTTTGTGTTGTGTTTCTGGCAGCTCCGGTCAGGGCGGCAGATTTAGAGGAAGATATTGATGCGGCAGAGACAACTAAGACAAATGTAACAGCGAAACCACAATCAGAGGTGGTGAAAGCGGCATGGTATGAAGATTCTTATCATATCACAGACAAAAATGGAAGCCGGAGTGGCTATGGCTATGAGTATGAGCAGGCGGTTTCTGCCTATACCGGATGGGATTATGACTATGTCACCGGCAACTGGGAAGAACTGTTGAAAAAGCTGCAAAATGGTGAGATTGACCTGATGAGTTCTCTGTCTTATACGGATGAACGTGCAAAAACAATGCTCTTTTCCGATTTGCCTATGGGAGAAGAAAAATATTATCTGTATGCAGATCTGGCAAATTCAGATATTTCAGCATCAGATATTTCAAGTTTAAATGGTCAGTCTATTGCCATGATGGAGAACAGTGTGCAGGCAACACAGTTTTACGACTGGGAGAAAAAACATAATGTAAAAACAAAGCATGTATTTGTAAACAGTATGGACAGCGCGATGGAAATGTTTGCAAAACATGAGATCCAGGGAGTAATTTCTACAGAGACGTCTATCTGGGTAAATACAGGTCTGTCTGCTGTATTTACAACAGGTGGATCTGAGATTTATTATGGAATCAATAAAAACCGTCCTGATCTGAAAGAGGAACTTGATAGTGCCATGCGTGCTATGGAAAATGATAAACCTTTTTATTCCGATGATCTTTATAAACAGTATATTGCAACCCAGTCTGTTGCGGTCCTTTCCAGTGATGAGCAGGAGTGGTTGAAACAACATGGGGCAATTCGAGTAGGATATCTGGAAAATGATCCGGGTTTCAGCACCGTTGATCCACAAAGTGGTAAATTGATGGGTGTGGTTAATGATTATATTGAATACGCTTCGAATTGTTTTGAGCAGCCGTTGGAATTTATTCTGGTTGGACTGGATTCGCAGGAAGCGTTGATACAGGCAGTGAGGGACAATAAAATTGATATGATTTTTCATGTCAATCAGAATCCCTATTATGCCGAAGAGAATGGCTTAGCATTATCCAATACTGTTTTATCGGTTCCCTTCGCTGCTGTGACTGCACAGGAGGCTTTTGACGAAAGTGCAGAAAATACGGTTGCTATCGCAAAAGAAAATTCCAAATATAAATGGTATGTTACTTATAATTATCCAAACTGGAATATTAAAGAATATAATTCGATAAAAGATGCAGAGCAGGCAGTCCGTAATGGGAAAGCAGACTGCTTTATCGCCAGATCCGGACAGGCAATGGATTATGTCAATGACAAAAAAATGCACAGTGTGTTTCTGACAAAAACGGCAAATACATCATTTGCAGTAGACAAGGGAAATACGATCCTTATGTCGATCCTGAATAAGACTTTGAAATCCATCCAGACTTCAAAGCTGACAGGAGCAGTATCCATGTATGAAAATTCTTTAAAAAGAGTTACGTTTACTGATTTTATAAAGGATAATTTCCTGGTGGTTATCATTATGTTTTCGCTGGTATTTATACTGATACTGGGAATGTTCATTCATTTGCTGAAAAAGGCAAAAGCTGCTGAAACAAAGGCAAAAGAATCCCAGACACAGGCAGAAAATGCAAATGCTGCGAAGTCTGCGTTTCTTTTTAATATGTCCCACGATATCCGTACACCGATGAATGCATTACTTGGGTATAACCAGTTGATGAAAAAAGAACTTACAGATCCGAAACTACTTCATTATCAGAGGGCGGTCGAACAGTCTGGAAATCTTTTGCTGGCAATTATCAATAATGTACTTGATATGGCTCGTATTGAAAGTGGCAGAGTGGAACTGGATGAAAGCTATGCCCGGATTGATCAGACAGTGGATGAGATAAAAAGTGTATTTGAACCGCAGGCTGACAAAAAAGGACTGAACCTTATATTTGAAACACAGGTGGAGCATCAGCATGTTCTGTGTGATATTACAAAAACAAAACAGATTCTGGTGAACCTGATCAGTAATGCAGTCAAATATACACCGGCAGGAGGAACCGTTACGGTCACTGTACAAGAGTTTCCATGTGAACAGGAAAATTCTGTGAAAATTCAGATAGAGGTTCGTGATACAGGAATCGGAATGAGCAAAGAATTTCTGCCAACTCTGTTTGATTCCTTCTCAAGGGAACGGAATACGACCGTTGGTAAAGTTGCAGGTACAGGGCTTGGAATGGCAATTGTAAAAAAATATGTTGATCTGATGGGCGGCAGCATAGACGTGAAAAGCGAACTGGGAAAAGGAACTGTGTTTACACTTATCCTGATACAAAAAAAGGCTGATGAGGACTATTACGGGCAGAAAGCATCAAAAACAGATGCCGCTGATATGGAAAGCAGTTTACGCGGAAAACATATTTTACTGGCAGAG
Organism: Ventrimonas faecis; assembly: GCF_040096075.1. Lineage (NCBI taxonomy): Bacteria > Bacillati > Bacillota > Clostridia > Lachnospirales > Lachnospiraceae > Ventrimonas > Ventrimonas faecis. Next base: position 63,751 of record NZ_JBBMFJ010000008.1, on the reverse strand, counting down.
GATAATGAGCTAAACGCAGAAATTGCAATTGCAATACTTGAAGAAACAGGGATTATTATTGACCGTGTAGAGGATGGCATACAGTGTGTAAAGCAAATAGAGCAGATGCCGGCAGGAACTTATGATCTGATACTCATGGATATCCAGATGCCCAAGATGGACGGTTATAAAGCAACGCAGGAAATTAGAAATATACCAGATAAGGATAAGGCGTGTATACCAATCATTGCAATGACAGCAAATGCATTTGTAGAAGATAAGCAAGATGCTATTGCAGCCGGGATGAATGGTCATATAGCAAAGCCGATCCAGGTTGATAAGCTGCTCTCAATATTATCAGAAGTAATAAGGCAACAAGAAAATTGCTAATTTCATGGGAAGGATGAACAGGTTGTACATGTACTTTCCTATGATGAAAAACCCGGAATTCAGGCAATTGCCAATACCACAGAAGACCTCCTGCCGGTGATCCAGGATGAGCTGGAGTTCTGTGGATATTTTGCTATCATCTCATCCGAAAAGATGGATGCAAAGGATGCGATAAACCTTTACAAGAGCAGGGATGTATCGGAAAAAGTATTCCGGGCAGATAAATCTTATCTCGGAAACCATTGTCTGAGAGTGGCATCAGAAGAGGCGGCATCAAATAAGATATTCATTGGTTTTCTTGCACTGATCATCCGGTGCAGGATATATACAGCTTTAAAGGAGAAGGCAAAAGAACTGGCAAAAAACCGAATTATCTTACAGTTCCGGCAGCAATCAGGGAACTGGAAAAGATCGAGATGACACGCCAGCTGGATAAGGTGTACCGGCTTGATCATGCAGTAACCAAAACACAGAAAGTGTTCTTAAGTGCTTTTGGCATGGATTGGAATCATGTGAAATACCGTGCGGAAAAAATTTAATAAATTATTAGCACTCACCTCTTGACAGTGCTAATAATATGTGCTATATTACACATAGAACAAAGGAAAGGGATACAGAAGGAACAAAGAAAGAGGTTCCCGGGAGTCCCTGAAAGATCCTGGTTCCAAAGAAACAAGGTTTAAGCATAGAGAAGCTTAGATAGAAAAGGAGAGATGACTTATGTTAATGCCGAGTATTTTTGGTGAGGATATGTTTGATGATTTTATGAGAAGTTTTCCGTTCTTCGATAACAGCGCAGAGAACAACGTTGAGAAGAAACTGTATGGTCACAATGCCAAGAACGTCATGAAGACCGATATCAAGGAACTGGAAGGCGGTTATGAACTGGAGATTGATCTTCCGGGCTTTACGAAAGATGAAGTTACCGCAGAGCTGAAAGATGGTTACTTAACCATCAGCGCATCCAAGGGACTTGACAAGGACGAGCAGGAGAAAGAAACCGGTAAGTACATCCGCCGTGAACGTTATGCCGGTGCGTGCCAGCGTTCCTTCTACGTTGGTGAAGATGTAACCGAGCAGGACATCAAGGCCGAGTTCAAGCATGGTATGCTGAAGCTGTTCGTTCCGAAGAAAGAAGCAAAACCGGCTGTAGAAACCAAGAAGTATGTTACCATTGAAGGCTAATGCATGAGCAGCGCCGGAGTGGCAGCAAAATATAGAAAATAAATAGAGAAGCCCGCGGGTTAGAGAAGTGATATGATCTCCCTTAAGTAGACAAGATAAATAAACAAAGTCTACTTAAGGGAGATTTTTATGTCCAAACCAAAGTTTCCTCCAGAAATTAAAATCCATGCCTGCGAGGATTTTTTGTCTGGAAAAAATATACATCATTCCCGGAATAAAAATGTCAGGACGTATATCTGCATGTATCTCCAATACCTGTCCCATCCCAACAATTCCATGATCCTCGGAATATCTTTTTCTTCTGCTTTTCTGATCCTCATTTTCCTTTATTTCTTCCCTCCTTTTATTCTGATAATTCTTTTAACACGTCACAAAGCAGTTCAAAGCCAGTCTGTATATCCGATATAGCGGTGGCTTCTGCTGGATTATGGCTGATACCTCCGATACTCGGCACGAAAATCATCGCGGTCGGGAACACCTTTCCGAATACCATCGAGTCGTGACCGGCACCGCTGTTCATATGCTTATATGCCAGATGTTTTTCTTTACAGTGCTGCTCGATCACACGAATCACGTTCGGATCCATCTGCGCTGATTTCAACCAGTGGTTCTGTCCAAACCGGATCTTAAAGCCCTTGCTTTCGATGGATTCCAGCGCGCGTTTCAGAATAGCTTCATCCTGAAGCAGTTCCTCTTCGCTGCCATCTCGCATATCGATGAGCAGATTTACCCGATCTGCAATGACGTTCTGCATTCCAGGAAACACTTGCATCGCGCCATAGGTAAGGGTGGCAGAAGGGGTCTGCTCCATCATCTGACGGGTAGACTCTGTTATGAATTCCGCAGCAGCCACCACAGGATCGTGTCGTAAAGGCATCGAGGTTGTACCTGCATGGTTCTAGCTTCCCTGAATGGTCAGCTCATAGTTGACGATACCGACGATACTGTCCACAATACCGATCTGCTTCTGCTCGCTTTCAAGCACCGGTCCCTGTTCGATATGCAGCTCTACGATCGCTCTAATATCATCACGTTTCACACTCTTCAGCGCTTCCGGCTGATAACCGGCAGATACCAGTGCCTCGCGAAGTGTGACACCATCACGGCCGACTTCCTCGAGATCCTCCTCTTTCAGCGTGCCACAGATCGCACGGCTCCCCTGACAGCCGGTAGCAAAACGACTGCCCTCTTCCTCCATCAGACCAACCACTTCCAGGCTATGCTTCGGAACGAAGCCAGACTCTTTGAGGTATCCCAGCGCTGCCACACCGGTCACAACGCCCAGTGCGCCATCATATTTTCCACCGTTCTTTACGGTATCCAGGTGGGATCCCGTCAGTACGGTTCCAGGCTCTGTCCCCGGAAACCGCCCATACACGTTACCGATCGCATCCTCTCTGTATTCAAGCCCCAGATCTTCGATCCACTCACGCAGGATGTTCTTCGCGTTTTTGTCTTCCGGGGTATAAGCTGCACGCCAGATCTCTCCGTCGATGCGCGTTGCATCGGCCAGCTGGCACAGCATTTCTTCTATTTTTAATCCGACTTCGTTTCCCATCACAAATGTCCCCTCATTTCATCGTCTATTTTCCTTCAATATTATAGCACGTATCCTCCGCTCAGGCATCACTCTGCTCGCCGATGCAGGGCGAAAAATGCGATTCCCTTTTTGCTGGAAGCGTGATTCCGTAAAAAACGGAATATTGATTTCCATACGCCGGACAGGTGATGGATTTCACCCCGGATTATTCACATAATTGGTTGTATAGCTTTTTACTGGCTTCTTTTTTGATTTGAACTTTGGAAAACCTACAGAAACATCACGAAAGAAATTTTTGTATGCTGTCTGCAGATGCAGCTGTGCTTTGCACAATGCCAGACTGTCTACTTCCTTCAGCCATGGAAACTATCTCGGCTGATTATATTTTACCATATATTTTTCTATATGCCCATGGTTTATCGAACATAAGTTCTTTTTATTAGCACAGAAGCTGTGGAAGAATACCTTTCCGGGAAGGGCACTATTCTGGAAATTACCGTCAAATACGGTATTTCTGACACCAAAGTTTTCAGAAGGTGGATTTTGAAGTATAATGCCAATATAGAACTTAAGAGTTATGATCCGAAAAGGGAGGTCTATATGGCAGAGGCACGGAGAAAAACAACACTCGAGGAACGCAAGGAAATAGTGGGATACTGTATTGCCCATGACCGGGATTACAAAGGAACGGCTTCCTTGTGTGATGTCTCATACAGCCGGGTCTATTCCTGGGTAAAGAAATACGATGCAGCGGGGGGAGACGGGCTGTCAGATAAACGCGGGCACCATAAACCGGATGATGAGGTTGACGAACTGGAATGTCTGAGCAGGGAGAACCTGCGACTTAAGCGCCAGCTTGAAGAAAAGGATATGGTGGTGGAACTGTTAAAAAAAGTGAAAGAATTCGAAAGGATGTGAGGCTCGGAAAATAACGCCACGAATCTTATCTTATCCAATGCGGGACTGATTGCAGCATCCTCAGCGCTGACAGATTCAGAAGACAAACGCCGCATAGGCTATATTCGGGCAGAAGCCGGACGGATGATCGATGGATAAGAAGCGAAGTTGAGACAGCTTGCGGAAATCCTGTTGGACAATGCCTGTAAATACAGTGAACCAGGCAGCACAATCCGGGTAAGCTTAAAACAGGCGGCAGAGAAAAAAATCCGGTTTACCGTAACCAGTCAGGAAACCCCGCTTACGAAAGAAGAACAGAAGCAGATATTTGAACGCTTCTACCGGGCTGATCCATCCCGGGGAATAACAGGCGGATATGGCCTGGGTCTTGCCATCGCGCAGGAAATTGTGCGGATGCATGGAGGGAAGATCTGGGCGGAGTCAGACAGTGTGAAGGAGAATCGTTTTATTGTGGAATTTTAAGAACAAAAAAGAAACGAGCAAGTAAAATCTCATATAAAGGGGGAAACATTATGGCAGATTATATTATGGCACTGGACGCAGGAACCACTAGCAACCGCTGTATCCTCTTCAATAAAAAAGGCAAGATCTGCAGCATGGCGCAGCGGGAATTTCACCAGTATTTTCCGCAGCCGGGCTGGGTAGAACATGACGCGGATGAAATCTGGGCCAGCATGCTGGGCGTGGCGGTAGAAGCCATGAACCGCATTGGCGTGGAGGCGGCAGATATTGCGGCCATCGGCATCACCAACCAGAGAGAAACCACCATTGTATGGGATAAAGAGACCGGAGAACCCATTGCCCACGCCATTGTGTGGCAGTGCCGCCGCACGGCAGCTTACTGTGATTCCCTGAAGGAACAGGGATACGTGGACAGTTTCCGGAAGAAAACGGGACTTGTCATTGACGCGTATTTTTCCGGGACCAAGATCAAATGGCTGCTGGACCATGTGCCGGGAGCCAGGGAACGGGCGGAAAAGGGTGAGCTTTTATTTGGCACGGTGGAGACCTGGCTCATCTGGAAGCTGACCAAAGGCGCGGTGCATGTGACGGATTATTCCAACGCGTCCCGTACCATGCTGTTTAACATTAACACTCTGCAGTGGGATGAGGAAATCTTAAAGGTTCTGGATATTCCGAAGTGTATGCTGCCGGAGCCGAAGCCGTCCAGCTGCATCTACGGCGAGACGGATCCCTCTTATCTGGGCGGACCAATTCCGATTGCCGGGGCGGCGGGGGACCAGCAGGCGGCGTTGTTCGGGCAGACCTGTTTTGAGCCGGGTGAGGCCAAGAACACCTACGGAACGGGCTGCTTCCTTCTTATGAACACCGGAGAAAAGCCGGTATTTTCCAGAAACGGGCTGGTTACCACCATTGCCTGGGGACTGGATGGCAAGGTGAACTATGCGCTGGAGGGCTCCATCTTCGTGGCAGGGGCAGCGGTTCAGTGGCTGCGGGATGAACTGCGGCTGATTGATTCGGCGGAGGATTCCGAGTACATGGCAAAGAAGGTAAAAGATACCAACGGCTGCTACGTGGTTCCGGCCTTCACCGGCCTGGGCGCACCCCACTGGGATCAGTATGCCAGAGGAACCATTGTAGGTATTACCCGGGGTGTGAACAAATACCACATCATCCGGGCTACGCTGGAGTCCATCGCTTACCAGGTCCATGATGTGCTGGTGGCTATGAAGGCGGATTCCGGTATTGACCTGACATCCCTGAAGGTGGATGGCGGAGCCAGTGCCAACAATTTCCTGATGCAGACCCAGGCAGACTTTATCCAGGCACCGGTAAAGCGGCCGTCCTGTGTGGAGACCACAGCCATGGGTGCGGCTTATCTGGCGGGCCTTGCTGTGGGATACTGGAAAGATAAGGAAGAAGTCAAAGAAAATCAGGAAGTGGACCGGATCTTTACACCGGAATTAGATGAAAAGACCCGCAAGACCATGGTCCGCGGGTGGGAAAAAGCCGTGCGTTACGCCTACGGCTGGGCGCGGGAGCGCTGAGAAACCATGGCCTGGTCCCAACACAGCAGAAGCGCGCCGGGGAAGAAAAACGCCGGAGCTCAGGCTTCCGGCGGCGCAAAAAAGTCACGTTCAATAAACAGGCAGATGCTGTCTACGAAGCTGTCTGGGTCGCAGGGTTCGTCCTGCTCCAGATAGCATTTCACAATATCAAAATAGAAATCAGTCATCAGGCTGGCGAATATAGGGGCAGGAAGTTTCAGACGATAGCCCTTCTGTTCGGCAGCCTGAACTTTATCATTCATAATGCGGATGAGACCGGTGCGGATGATGCGCATAAGGTCGCCGTCCTGATTCGCATGATAGATTTTCTGGTACAGGATCCGGTTTTCGCCGATGAGACGCAGCAGGATTCGCAGGAAATCCCGCACGGAAGAACGGTTCGTCAGATAAAGAACATCTTCATCGAGTCCAAGTTCATCGAGCATAGAACCGAGACAGTAATGAAGCAGGTCATATTTATCCTCAAAATAGCGGTAAAAGGTAGAACGGGAGATCAGCGCGGTGTTGCAGATATCGGTCAGTGTCAGCTGCTCAAAAGGCAGGGCAGCAAGCTGGGAAAAGAGCGCGCCCTTTAAGAGCGCGTAAGTCCGGCGGGCGGTAATGCTGGTTTTCCGGGATGTTGACTGTGCCATGTAGTAACCTCCATCATATATGTGTTTTCTGCTTTCAGGCAAAAATATTCGGAACAGAAATTCCGCAGGATTTCAAACAGAAAACAGGCCAGGTTTATAATGTGTTATTCTGAACAAATTTGATACAAGTGTCTCATTTTGAACGACCCAAATGAAACTGATACTTGTGTATTTTAACATATACATAGATAATAGTGCAAGAAAATGAAGAGGAATTTCGGAGGTTTCTATGGATTATCGAGATAAATTGCACAAAAACACATGGTTCTTAACGAACCCTTTACGTGTCGCACTTTTTACGGCGGGACTGATGCTTCTGCAGTATCCGGTAACAGCACTGGCGGCAGCTTCCACCATAGAGGCGGGAAGCGGCGCGGTGGCTGAGACAAAGCCAGCTTCTACATATGGAACTACAAAAGTAATTGCCTCGGAAGAGACTGAGGCGGCCCGCGCGAACTGGGTTCAGGAGGGGGATGACTGGTATTACCTTCTGCCGGACGGCAGTAAAAACCGTCAGGATCTTCAGTTTGATAATGCCATTTATAAATTTAACTGGAACGGCTCCTTAAAGACCGCCCAGTGGGTGCCGAATACCGGAGGTGGCGCGTATCCGGTGTTCTGTTACGATGAAGAGACACAGTTTTTATTTGACCAGTTAAACGACGAGAAAAAGGATCTGTATTTCGACGAGTATCCGGACCGGGAAGATGAGTATGGCAATGATGAAAAGCGGCAGTACGACCGTTATGCCGGATTTATCATGGATGAAAAACTGAACCAGGCAGCGGCACACCGCCTGGAAGCAGCTCTGGCAAATGGCTACAGCGGGGATGCAATTCCGGGTGAGGGTACTCTGAAGGATTACCTGGCGCAGATTTCCTACCGGAAGAATTCCAGCTGCCGGGAACTTTACCTGCGCGGCAGGGAAGACGCGGATGACGCCTTCGACAAGCTCATCGGCAAGACTCAGGATAAATATGATTCCAACGGAAAACGAAAAGATTCCCTGGATTATTACCGGCGCATTGGTATGGCCCACGCGGAGAAAGACGGAGAACAGTATTTTATGGTAATCCTGATGCGGTAGAGTCAGAAAAAGAATTTCTGTTTGCAGATCATGCGAACGGTATGAAATAAAAAAGGGAAAGAGGAGCAGAGATCAGATATGGAAGACAAAAAATCCCTGAAAGACAAATTAAAAGCGCGTCTGCCCCATAAAAAGGGAGCGGAGAAGAAGCAGACAGGAACAGAAGATACCGGATTTACCATCCGTCTGGCACGATTCATCATCGAAAAACGTGTCTGGATCGAGTCGGTGTTCGTTGCGGCCTGCATTTTCTGTGCGGTAGCAATGCTGTTCGTGAATGTAAACTACGACCTGACCAAGTACGTGCCTTCCACGGCGCAGTCCAGCATGGGACTGGATGTGATGAAGAAGGAGTTCGGTTATCCGGGAACAGCCCGGCTGATGCTAAAGGACGTAAGCCTGTATGAGGCGAAGCAATATAAAGACAAGATTCAGGCCATTGACGGTGTGGACCAGGTTCTCTGGTGCGACACTACGGTCAATGTCTACGCAGGGGAAGATTTCATCAATATGGATGACATCAAGGATTACTACAAGGACCGCTGTGCAGTTATGGACATCACCTTTGAGGAGGAATCCGATTCCCCGAAAACCGAGGCGGCCATCGATGAGATGAAAGCCATCACCGGAGACAAAGGCTGCTATGTCGGCATGGCAGTGCAGAACAAATCCCTGATCCAGACCACCCATGAAGAGATGAACAAGATCCTGGTGGTTGCGGTCATCATGATTTTTGTGGTGCTCTGTCTGGCTACAACGGCATGGACGGAGCCGATCCTGTTTTTGCTGGTTATGGGCGTGGCGGTGTTGTTAAATAAGGGAACCAACATATTCATCGGCACGATTTCCTTCCTGACCGATAACGTAGCCATCATTTTACAGTTGGCAACCTCCATGGACTATTCCATTTTCCTGCTGGATGCCTACATGAACTGGCGTGATACCGGACTTTCCGAGGAGGAGGCCATTGTCAAGGCGGTTGAGGAGGCTATCAACTCCATCTTCGCCAGCAGCTTAACGACCGTAGTTGGTTTCATGGCGCTGGTTACCATGAAATTCAACATCGGTTTCGATATGGGCCTGGTTCTGGCAAAGGGTATCATCTTCAGCCTTCTGACGGTGGTGCTGTTCATGCCGGCCATGATCCTGAAATTTACCAAATGGAATGATAAGAGCAAACACCGTTCCTTCTTCCCGGACTTTACCAGGCTGGGCAAGGGCGTGTACCGCATCCGCTATCTGGTTTTAGCGGCGGTGCTTCTCATCACCCCGCCGGCTTATGTGGCGCAGCAGATGAACAACTTCCAGTACGGAAACAGCGCCGTGGGCGGTGCTCCGGGAACCCAGGTTTATGCGGATGATCAGGAGATCACCCAGAAGTTTGGCCGAAGCAACATGATGCTTCTGATCTATCCGAACAACGATCCGGTGGCAGAAAAGAAGCTGTCCGACGAGTTGGAAGATCTTCCATATGTAAAGAGTGTCACTTCTATGGCCAATACGCTGCCGGAGGGCATTCCGGAGGACTTCCTTCCGGAATCCACAGTCAGCCAGCTCCACACGAAGGATACGGCGCGGATGCTGTTATACATAAGGACCAAGGGCGAGAGTGACAAATCCTTCGAATATACAGATCAGATCCGGGATCTCATGAAGAAATATTATCCGGATAATTCCTATGTGGTCGGTGAGACACCGTCCACCCAGGATATCAAGTCCACCATCACCGACGATAACGCGCGGGTAAATATGCTGACACTGCTTGGTGTATTTCTGGTTGTTGCCTTCAGCTTTAAGTCCGTGCTGATCCCGATCGTGGTTATGATCCCGATTGAAGTCGCAATCTTCGTTAATATGGCAGTTCCGTATGTGCAGGGTGTGGATATGATCTACATGGGTTACATCATCGTCAGCAGTATCCAGATGGGCGCGACGGTCGACTACTCGATCCTGCTTACCAACAACTATATTGTGAAGCGCGCGACGCTTCCAAAGAAGGAGGCCTGCATTGAGGCCGTGACCCGGTCCTGCTCCTCCATTTTCACATCCGGCGGTATCATCACCCTGGCGGGATACATTGTATACATGATCTCTACCACGGCGGCCATCGGAGACCTGGGACACCTGATTGGCCGAGGCGGCTTCTTAAGCCTGATACTGGTACTGACTCTGCTTCCGGCACTTCTGGTGCTGACCGACGGCCTGGTCATTGAGAAGAAATGGAAAGGCTCCAGAAGACGGCTCCGGGAGCGCTATGTGACCAGAAAACAGCAGTTCCATGCAAGAGCGGAGCAGATCCGGACCAAACTGGAAGAACACCGGAAAGAGAAATAAGAGCGGCAGGCTGCTTAAGACAGCAGGGAAGAACAATATTGCAGCAGGAAAGCAGCAGGAGGGAAAATGTCATGAAGAAAAGATATCAGAGACTGGGTGTCATGGGACTGGCTGCAGTCATGGCATGTACCGGCACAGTTTTGCCGGTGCTTGCGGGCCAGGCATCTGTGGCCGTAGATGAAAATATGTATGTCAACCTCGACTACTACGGAAATGTAGACAAGGTCAATGTGGTGAAGGGCTGTGATTTAAACGGCCAGACCACCATCACCGATTACGGCAATTATACCGCCGTAACCAACATGTCCGACTACACCGAGCCGGTCATTGAGGGAAACAAGGTAACCTGGAACGTATCACCGGATTACAAGGGACGCTTCTATTATAAAGGGGAGCTGGACGCAAAGAAGGTAGCGCTTCCGTGGAATTTTGATGTGTCCTACAAACTGAACGGTGTGCCGAAAAATGCCGATGAACTGGCAGGCGCATCCGGACTCATTGAGATTCATATCGACGCGAAGTTTAACGACAGCGCAGATGTAAATGAATATTATAAGAACAACTTTGTTCTGGCCGTAGCAGTGATGGTGGATACCAATGACTGTTACAGCCTGGAGGCAGACGGCGCCCAGAAGCAGACCATCGGCAGTAACAGTGCGGTTGTATTCACGGCACTTCCGGGCGAGGATGGCGACTTCACCGTCCGCATTGGCACCGACAGCTTTGAAACCAGCGGCGTGTTCATGGCCATGACCCCGCTGACCGGCAGTGACTTAGAGCATGTGACCGACTTAAAAGACGCCAAGGATACCTGGAAAGAGAGCGGCGATGAGATGCACGACAGCATGCAGCAGATGGCTCTGTCTGTTGAGGCGATGCGGGATGGCATCAATTCGTTGCAGAACGGCATGAACTCCGCGGAAAGCGCCAGACAGACCTGGAGCGGCGCAAAGGACAGCATCCTGGAGGGCAATGACCGCGCGATTGAGACCTTAAGCGCCGTATCGGACCAGTTAGAGGCCATGATCCCGCATATCGAGACCGCAAAAGAGGCAGCGGACACAGCCCACGACAGCCTGGGTGATATTGTGGACACCGTGCGGGAAATGCAGGATCCGCTGAATAAGCTGCACAGCGCGTTAAAGGGTGTTAAGAGCGGGTCGGAGGATCTGGCAGGCGGAGTATCTCCATTAAATCAGCTGATGCAGACGATCATTGCGCTGGATGCCCAGCTGCAGGCCAGTGAGCAGATCTATGTGACCAGCCTTGCATCCACGGGAGTCAGCCTTCAGGATGTGGATGACGATTATTATATTGATATGGATGTGGATCTTTACGATGACCGGACCGCAAGCCCAAGTGATTCGAGCGGAATTGCCATGTATTCCTCCGCGGGAAGCAGCGCGGCAGTAGCGGCAGGCCTTCCGATGGATATGGTAACGCTGCAGACCGTCCTGGGCCAGAAGACCCAGAAGCTTCAGACTCTGGCTGCAGCCAGCAACAAACTGGCTTCCGAAATGTCCAGTCTCCTAGATGATGTAGCGGACACAGCCCAATATACCTCCGAACTCACCGACAGCCTGGAAATGCTCACCGAGGACACCGCAGCCCTGTACGATTCCATGGACAGCTACTACCCGGATCTGCAGGCGTCCTTAGATGATACGGAAGAACTGATGAACCGGACCACCGAGGCACTGAACACGAGCCTGAGCACGGCTGCCATCGTGCAGAACACCTTAAAGAACAGCAGTGACAATCTGGACGCAGCTACCCGCGACAGCATCCGCGGCACCCTGGAGCTTCTGGATAAGAGCTTAAGCGTGCTGGATAGCACCGCTTCTATCCGCCACGCAGGTGTGACCATGAAGGAAGCCATCGACAAGGAGTGGGATGACTTAGACGGCGACACCCGTTTCCTGAACATGGATCCGAACGCGGAGAAGATATCCTTTACATCAGACGAAAACCAGGAGCCGGAATCTGTGCAGATCATTCTGCGTACCGCAGAGATCAGCCTGGACGATGATGACGAAGTGTTGGATGCAGAGAGCGAGGCGGCAAGCCAGAGCCCGCTGCGTCGGATCTGGAATGTGCTTGTGAAAATGTGGAAGGCATTTGTGGAAATCTTCAAAAACAGATAAAAGGGGTGGAGAATATGAAAGGAAACCGGATCATAACCATAGGACGTCAGATTGGAAGCGGCGGCAGTGAGATTGGCACGGAGGTGGCGAAACGTCTTGGCATTAAGTGCTATGATAAGCAGCTCATTGAGCTGGCCTGCAATTACGGAGAACTGGACCAGGATGTTCTTGCGGCAGCCGAAGAGAAACGTCCGAATCCATTTTTCTATTCCGTTCCGCGGCAGATGCAGAACGACAAGACCGGAAGAGGCATTGCTATCAACGATATGGTATTTAACGTGCAGTCGGAGGTCATCCGGCAGCTGGCAGAGAAAGAATCCTGCGTCATCATCGGCCGCTGCGCCGATTATGTGCTGCGGGAACAGCCTGGAGTAACATCGGTGTTTGTTTATGCGGATATGGATGCCCGCATCCGCCGCATCATGGAAGTGCGGAAACTTACCCGGGATGATGCCATCACGCTGATCAAAAAGACCGACAAGAGCCGCCGCAATTACTACGAGTGCTATACCGGAAAGCGCTGGGGCGCCGGGGCCAGCTATGATGTGACCTTAAACAGCGCGGAGCTTGGCATTGACACCTGCGTGGATCTGATCTGCCACCTTTATAACCGGAAAGAGGAAGGAGAATCCCAAGACTGATGAAACAGACAACAAAACGGATTTTAATAAGCGCCGCAGTCTTGCTGCTTTCTGTGGGGACAACAGGCACCATGTATGCGGCATCGGATAAGAGCAAGGTAGGAAAAATGGATCTGGTGTTTGATTCGGACCTTGGCATTGGCGTGGATGGAAATTCTTTTTCCGTCACTGCGGAGGGCGCGAATACGGACCGCTACTATATCAGTGATACGGATGTGGTAAACGAGGATTCTGAAGATTTCAGCGACAGCAATCCGCCGGAGATCGAAGTGACTCTGGTAGTGGCAGACGAGGATCAGTGGTATTTTGCCAGCTCTTCCTCGGACGCGTTCCGCTTAAACCTGGCCACTTCATCCAAGAACCGCTATGACAAGGTACAGTTTGTCAGCGCGAAGCGTTCCGATAAAAATACCATGCTGACGCTGCGGGTAAAGCTGATTTACGACAAGAAATCAAAGCTTGACAACCGTTCTGCCATTTCTCTGGCACAGAATGATGTAGCTTCTTCCGTCGGTTTTGGCTGGGACAGCACCCATCCGGGCACAGCGTCCTGGAATACGGAGGAATCCGCCCGCTACTACCAGATTCAGCTGGTCAGAAACGGCATTGATACCGGCATCATGCGTTCGGTATACAAGAACCATTATGATTTTTCGTCCCAGATGACGGAGCCGGGCGAGTATCAGTTCCGTGTCCGCACTGTGCGCCAGAGCAGCCACAACAAGAGCGAGTGGGTGACTTCGGAGGTGTGGACAGTGGCAGGAGAAACAGAAGAAAGCACTGGAGCAAATGTGGTCAGTGCCGGGGCCGAGTAAAATCGGATTGCAAATAGGATATTGAGTTTTGCGCATGTTTCCTGTATGATGGATGTGCGCAGCAAAGAAAGCAGACGGCTGCAGATGTGGCCGTCTGTTTTTTCAATGCAGAAGCAGGAAACGGAAAACATTTTGTTCATGGAATGCAGGAAGATGCGGCATGGACAGGATTTGACACGCTACAGGAGTGAATAAATATGAACGAACTAACCATAGAAGAATTTGACGCCCTTTCCCCGGACACCTACGTGCTTTACGACATTCGCAGCACGGATGAGATTAATCACGGTGCCATCAAAGGAGCCATTGCCAGTTCCGCGGAAGAACTGGAAGAGAACCCGCCGGAAGAAAAAGACAAAAAGATCATTATCTGCTGCAGCCGCGGCCGCGTGAGCCGCGATGTGGCAGAAACCCTCTGTGAGCAGGGCTTCGATGCAGTCAGCTTAAAGGGCGGCTACATTGCCTGGCTCATGGCTGAGATCAAAAAGCAGGAGGCAGACGAGATCTGTGATTCCGTGGAAAAGAGCCTGCGCAAGAAATTCCACAAGAACATTTTCAGCAAATTCGCGAAAGCCATCAACCAGTATGAGCTGGTCAAAGAGGGCGACCGCATTGCGGTCTGCATTTCCGGCGGCAAAGATTCCATGCTGATGGCCAAGCTGTTCCAGGAGTTAAAGAAACACAACAAGTTCCCCTTCGAGGTGAAATTCCTGGTTATGGACCCGGGCTACAGCCCGGAGAACCGTCAGGTCATTGAGGAGAATGCCAGAAAGTTAAAGATTCCGATTGAGATTTTCGAGTCCGACATTTTCGATGCGGTCTACACCATTGAGAAATCCCCGTGCTACCTCTGCGCCCGCATGCGCCGCGGTCACCTCTACACCTTCGCAAAGCAGCTGGGCTGCAACAAGATTGCCCTGGGACACCACTATGACGATGTCATCGAGACCATCCTCATGGGCATGCTTTACGGCGCCCAAGTACAGACCATGATGCCGAAGCTTCACAGCACCAATTTCGAGGGCATGGAGCTGATCCGCCCGCTGTATCTGGTGCGGGAGGACGACATCAAGGCGTGGAGAGACTACAACAACCTGCACTTTATCCAGTGTGCCTGCAAGTTCACCGACACCTGCACCACCTGTAATAATGAAGAAAACCAGTCCAAGCGTGTGGAAGTCAAAGAGTTGATCCGTACCTTGAAAGAGAAGAATCCATTCGTGGAAAGCAACATCTTCAAGAGCGTGGAAAACGTCAATCTCGACACCGTAGTGGCTTACAAACAGGGCGGCGTACGCCATCATTTCCTGGACACTTATGATCAGAAGGGCACGGCGGAGACCAGTGATTCCGCGGACTCCGCAAACGATTAACGCGCCCCTTTACTTGCCGGGGGACCTGTGCTATACTTGAAACAATTGTAAATGTGAGCAGGTATTTTAAAATATTGCGGATGAACGCAAAATCAGAAACGGAGGCGTTTGCAGATGGATATCATGATTTTTCTTGGCTGTATCCTGCTGCTGGTATTATTTGTAGTGGTATCAGTAGTAGCCAGTATGCTCGGCATCATTGGTGGTGTTGCAGCAGAGGAAGATGACGAAGAGTAAACTTCATAAGACTCAAAAGGCGCCGGATTTTTTGAATCCGGCGCCAGCCTTTTTTATGTGTCTTGTTTTGCGTGGAAAAAGCCTTTACTTTTCTGAAATTCAGACTTATAATAAATATTGTTTCCATAAATTTGCAGGCATAGTTCATTGGTAGAACATCAGCTTCCCAAGCTGAGGAGGCGGGTTCGATTCCCGTTGCCTGCTTTTTTAAACCGCGTAGATACGCGGTTTTTTGCGTTTATAAGAAGCTTTACTCCTGCTCCATCTCCGCGTTCACATAGTCCTCGCAGGACCGCATTGCCTCAATGGTTTTCGCAAAGAGCTCATCCAGTTCCCATCCCAGGCGCTCGGCACCGGTGCGGATGATATCGCGGGAGCAGCCGGCAGCGAACTTTTTATCCTTGAATTTCTTCTTCAGGCTGGAAACCTCCATATCTTTGGTGCTTTTGGACGGGCGCATACGGGCAGCGGCTCCGATCAGGCCGGTCAGCTCATCTGCGGCGAACAGCACCTTCTCCATCTCGTGGACCGGCTCCACATCACAGCAGATTCCGTAGCCGTGGGAGCAGATGGCGTGGATCATGTCATCGCCAACGCCGCCCTCCTTTAACAGCTCCGGTGCCTTGATGCAGTGCTGTTCCGGGTACAGCTCAAAGTCAATATCGTGGAGCAGTCCGCAGATGCCCCAGAAATCTTCCTCATCTCCGTAGCCCAGTTCCTTTGCGTACCAGCGCATGACGCCTTCTACGGTGAGGCCGTGCAGGATATGGAACGGCTCCTTGTTGTATGTTTTCAGTAAGTTTACTGCTTCTTCTCTTGTGATCTGACTCTGCATTTTGTGCGACCTCCTGATGTGTGCTTCTGTTTTTGCTGACAATTTTTATGCAGCTAAAAAACAGTGCCTGAAATTTTTTCTATTATACTGCGTTTGTCTCAACTTGTTAAGTATTTTGTATCTCCGCAAAGATTTCACCGGCCAGTTTCCGGGGCAGCAGGACCAGGCGTCCGCGCACCCGGAACAAAAAGAGCCGCCTGCGGCGGGAACGGCGGACACAGCGGACTGTTTCATCCGGTACAAATCCCTGTCTGGCAAGCTGTTCCCGGCGTGCCGGTTCGCTTGCAATCCAGATGATGCGGGCATCGGAGTCGGGCGGAATGTGGCTTAAGGGGAGAACCATGAAATCACTCCGGGCAGATTTGCGGTGTCCATGTGACAGGCGTGCCGCCTGCGCTTACACAGACCCGGCATAATTACTATAAGATATGCGCAAATTCCCGGAAAAGAGCTTGCCACTGCCTGGTTTCTCATGTAAAATGAGACACAGTCGCGAATTTGGACGTTTTGCAGATGCTGCCTTTATCTGCGGATTTTTGAGAGGAGTTTTTGATGAGTATTTTAAACGTAGAACATTTAAGCCACGGATTTGGCGACCGGGCTATTTTCCAAGACGTTTCCTTCCGCCTGTTAAAGGGTGAGCACATTGGCCTGGTGGGCGCAAACGGCGAGGGTAAATCCACCTTCATGAACATCATCACTGGCAAGCTGCAGCCGGATGAGGGCAAGGTTGAGTGGGCAAAGCATGTGCGCGCCGGTTATCTGGACCAGCATACCGTGCTGGAAAAGGGCATGACCATCCGCGATGTGTTAAAGAGCGCGTTCGCGTACCTGTTCGAGATGGAAGAGCAGATGAATGCCATCTGCGATAAGATGGGGGAGGCGTCCGAGGATGAGATGAACGCCATGATGGAGGAACTGGGTACCATTCAGGATCTTCTGATGGCCCATGATTTCTACATCATTGACAGCAAGGTGGAGGAAGTCGGCCGTGCGCTGGGACTGCAGGAAATCGGCATGGATAAGGATGTCTCCGAGCTTTCCGGCGGCCAGCGTACCAAGGTGCTTCTGGGCAAGCTGCTTCTGGAGAAGCCGGACATTCTGCTTCTGGACGAGCCGACCAACTATCTGGATGAGCAGCACATTGAGTGGCTGAAGCGTTATCTGCAGGAGTATGAGAATGCCTTCATCCTCATTTCCCATGATATCCCGTTCTTAAACAGTGTCATTAACCTGATCTACCACATGGAGAACCAGAAGCTGGACCGCTATGTGGGAGACTATGACCATTTCCAGGAGGTTTACGCAGTTAAGAAGGCGCAGCTGGAGGCGGCTTACAAGCGCCAGCAGCAGGAGATTGCCGAGCTGGAGGACTTTGTGGCCCGCAACAAGGCAAGAGTTTCCACCAGAAACATGGCTATGTCCCGCCAGAAAAAGCTGGACAAGATGGAGGTTATTGAGCTGGCGAAGGAGAAACCGAAGCCAGAGTTTAACTTCATGGAAGCACGTGCTGCAGGCAAGATGATCTTTGAGGCGAAGGATCTGGTGATCGGTTACGATGAGCCGCTGACCCGCCCGTTCGATATCAGCATGGAGCGCGGTGAGAAGGTCGTTTTAAAGGGCTCCAACGGAATCGGAAAGACCACCCTGTTAAAGAGCATTCTGGGTCTGATCCCGGCACTGTCCGGCAGTGTGGAGCTGGGGGATTATCTGTATCTGGGCTATTTTGAGCAGGAGATGGCGCCGGGCAATACCACCACCTGTATCGAGGAAATCTGGAAGGAATTCCCGTCCTACACCCAGTATCAGGTGCGTTCTGCCCTGGCAAAATGCGGTCTGACCACCAAGCACATTGAGAGTCAGGTGCGCGTTCTTTCTGGTGGTGAGCAGGCAAAGGTAAGATTATGTAAACTGATTAACCGGGAGACCAATGTACTCCTGTTAGACGAGCCGACCAACCATCTGGATGTAGATGCCAAGGAAGAGCTGGCCCGTGCGTTAAAGGCCTACAAAGGCAGTGTCCTTCTGATCTGCCATGAGCCGGAATTTTATGAAGGCTTTGCGACCCGCGTGGTGGACTGCAGCGAGTTCTGCCTGCGCGGATAGTGTCATTTTTTGTCGATGAACTTTTCTTGTACTGTGATCGTTACTGTGCTATGATGATGGCACAGTAACGAATCATCTGAAATCTTTGCTTTTTCATTTATTTCACAGTTATTTTTCAGATTTCATTCATTTATTTATTTCCAATTTTAAAACAGAAAAAACAAATAAAAAGAGAGGGGGATGCGATGCAGGCTGAACAAAGGGGGCAGTGTCTGATTTGGCTGCTGTGTGCCTGTGCTTTTCTGACGGCGGGACCGACTCTTGACGTTTATGGGGCGCAGGACCGGAATCGTGTATGGTATGAGGGTGCGTGGCCGGAGCGCCGGACGCAGCAGCTTCGGCACTGGAATATTGGTGATACGGTAACCCGGAATATTGGCGGGAAATCTTACCGCTTCCGCTGCATTGACCAGAACTACGCGGATCATATGGATCATCACAAAAGCGGCGCGCTGTTTCTCTGCGATGAGGTAATTCCGGCCAATATCGGTTCCCGATATGAGTTTGAGACACCGGGGGACCGCAATCACGGCTATGTATATAAGCCTGGGCCGATTGTGCGCTTTGGAAATTCGGCTGATTACAAATATTCCGCGGTCCGCGGGTGGCTTTCTGGCTTTGCGGAAGAATTTGCGGATGCGGAAATGGTCAATACCGGCGTGGAGCGGGGATATCTTGGGAAAACAAAGGAGGAATGCTGGGAGCAGTTTCCGGAAGGTGATCTGGCGGCGCAGTATCTGGGAAGCCAGAAAATGGAAGACCGGCTGTTTATTCTGTCGGTGGACGAAGCATACCGCTACCGAAGCTGGCTGTGGAAATTTGGACCAGTAAAAAAGCGTAATCCGGAGACCCAGATCAGCGAATTCTGCAAAGGCTACTGGCTGCGGACGCCCTGTGGAGCGGCAGAGGGCAGCCAGATCTATATCGTGGATCTGGTTCAGGGAAATATCCGGCCGGAGGCCGTGCAGACAGCGGAAATGGAAAAGCAGGATGATGAGATGAAGGTTACAGGAACTACGGGAGTGCGGCCGGCGTTTGTGCTGCCGCAGAAAAACTGATTCACAAGGGGGATGTATGAAGAAGAACAGGAAGATATTTCATATCAGACGCCAGACCGCGTCCGCCATGGCGGTAGTGCTGGCCGTATTATCACCGGGGGTGTTTCCGGCAGGTCTGGCTATGGCTGAGAGCGCGGGAACGTTTGCGCCGACTGCCGGGAGCGGGTATGTCCGGGCAACGGAGAGTGATGCAGGAACGGTTTCACGCGATTTGGAAGAGCCGGAGGTGGAAGATTCAGAGACAGAAGAACCGGGAGATGAAATAGAACTGGAATCCGATCTGGATTCGGATCAGAAAGAAGAATTCGGTGCAGGCACGGCGGAGTATGTCCGGGCCACGGATTCCGATGCGGATCTGGAGAATATGGACCTCGCCACCGCTTCGGACGCGCGTCAGACGGACCTGGCCACACCGTCCGATCTGGCGCTGTTTGCGGCGGAGCTTCCGGTAACCGGAGATCTGTGGACGGACTGGAACGGCAACGTGAATTTTCCGGGAGAAGGAACCCGGGAAGCTCCATACCAGATTGAAACACTGTCTCACCTGATGGGACTTTCCGAGTCGGTGGCAGCCGGAAATGATTATAAGGACTGTTATTTTGAACTGACGCAGAGCCTGGATCTGGGCGGTATCTCCATAAATCTTGGGAACTGGAATCCCATTGGCTGGTATCGTGACCGCTCAGAATCTGGCGGCAATGTGGCAACACCGTTTCGCGGACATTTCAACGGCTGCGGAAATGCCATAACCGGCTTGAAAATCATTGGAGAATTGACGGGGCTGACCAATCTGGGACTGTTTGGAGAGATCGATGGCGGCAGTGTGGAAAATCTGGAAATCCATGCGGATCAGATCAGCGGCGCGGACCGGGCAGGAATTCTGGCCGGTACTGCAAAAAATGGCACAGTGATCCGGAATGTTACGGTATCCGGGTATGTGTATTCAAATCAGGATGCAGGTGGGATTGCGGCAGTGCTTTGCGGAAGCGGAAAGGGAACGGCAGCCGGAACTCAGATTCAGGAGTCGGATGGTTCCGTCATCGTGGAGAACTGCCGGGCAGAGGGAATTACCATGAACGGTGCCGGAACCGATGGCGCAGTGGGCGGTATTGCCGGAAAGGCAGAAAAAGCCTATTTGGTTGATAATGTGGTCATTACCCAGAATGGAACTTCTGACCGGATTCATGGAAAAGGCTATATCGGAGGCATTGCCGGTATTATGAACCAGAGCGGTATCTACAATTCCTATGTAAATGGAACCATCGGCGGTAATGGAAGTCGCGCGGTGGGCGGCATCGTCGGAAAATATGAGAGTGGAAACCTGATTCTGGCCCGCATGGCGGGTGTGATTTCCAGGACAAATAACGGCAGCGCTTCCCGGGAAGGCACCTTTGTGGGAACCCGCGAGAGCAGTGCCCGCTTTACCTATGGAATCGAGCGCGACAGCCGCGTTTCGTACCTCTTTACCAACACCTTAGCCAAGGCAAAGCAGGTGTTTGGAAGCACCATCGACGGCGACAACCGTTTTACGGAGGATGCCCACATCGGGTACTGGTCCGACCTGGAGCGCAAGTACAAAACGGTGTCAGGCCAGATTGAGTACGACTGCGGGGAGCGGTTCTTTTATGAAGAGCTGGAGGACGGAGTCCGCTACATTGTCACTCAGAAGCTGGGGCGGGAATTTACCATGGAAGGTTATAAAAAGGATCTGCCTTTTGCCATGGACCATTTTGCGCCGGGCTTTATGGGCGAACCCACAAGAGGATATCTGGTGTACATTCCGCGTATTGACGCGAGAAATGCCAACGGAACCTACGATACCGATGTGGCAGCGCTGACAGCCATTTCATCCACGGGAAGCTCTTATTACCGGGATGTGGACAAGGATCATCCATCGGCCATCAGGGCGGGAGCGGTGGTTACCGTGGCGACCGCACCGAAAAACACAGCCGAAGACCGCTACCAGATGATTGTGGATACCGGCGAGGCAGGCGGGGTAAAACCGCCCACCTATCTGGACAAGGATGGAAATGAGCAGCCGATGCAGTATGTGAGCGGCGGGGCGTATTCCTTCATCATGCCGGAGTGCGATACGAAGCTGAACGCGGAGTATGTCAAGGTGACCACGAAGCTGGAGACAGATCCGGCTCAGACACGCATTTCGGTGGTGCAGACCCGGAGCGGCGACCGCAAGCATCCGCAGATTGTCACGGAGGTGAAGAACGAAGCCGGAATCCTGATTGCCCGCTACGTGGATGGAAAACAGGATCACAGCGTGGAGGTGCAGCCGGTGCTGATCCATGTGGAGCACAATGGAAATGGCCAGACCATAGACCGGACCGTGCGCTGGCTGGTGGATGACACGGACCTTTTGGAGAATCGTTCCGAGACCGGTTATACCATGAAAGACGCGTCTGTTCTGCCTAACATGAACTCCGCGTTTATCGCCAATATCATAAACCGGGAAGTGCAGGCCCAGGCGGCAAACCAGTACCGGGAGAAGATTCAGGATACGGTCTATACCCGGTACGGCGTGGTGTCGGCAGTGACGAACCCGGAAACTTCGGTGAACCATCAGGCGCTTTACGCAAACTGCCGCGTGGCGGTGGATTTCCAGATTGTGGATCTGACTACGGTGCGTGTGGAGACCTTAAGCCTGAATCAGACAGAGGTGCTGTTTACGATTACAAGAAAGCTGACCGGAAGCTGTTATCAGCCGACGGAAACGTTATCGGTTACCGGTCCGGTGGTGCTGACAGCCGCGCTGAACCCGGAGCATCCCTTTTATGAACAGGTAAGCTGGAAGGATGCGGAAAGCGGAAAAAATCTCCGGCTGGAACCCTCTGGTGCCAATCAGCAGAACTGTAAGATTACGCCGGTGTGGGACCCGGCGGGAGAAACAAATCCGGCTTGGATCCAGAACCTGATCCATCGTGACCGCGCCCTGAAACAGGAAAAACCACTGGAAAAAGTCAGCGGAAGCGGGGAAAAGACCGAACTGGTCACAGCAGTCAGTGAAGACCAGACCCATGGCCATATTCAGGCGCAGTGCCGTGTGCGGATTGCTTTTGCCACGGTGGATGAGACGGTGCCGAAATTCAGCACGGGCGGTTCCGGAGGCGGCGGTTCCTCGAAAGGCTCCGGCGGAGGCGGAGGAGGTGGCGGCTCCACCGGCATTACATCCGGCGGGGTGACAAAAGCAGCGGGCCCGTCACTGCCGTCCTATGTGGTGACAGGTACCTGGGTGCAGAACGCGGCAGGGCAGTGGATGTTTGCGGACCAGGCGCGGACCTACGCAAAGGAGTGGGCGGCAGTCCACAATCCCTATGCCAGTGCCGAGAACGGACAGAGTGCTTACGACTGGTTCCGGTTTGACGAGGCAGGCTTTCTCATGACTGGCTGGTACCAGGATGAGGAAGGAAACCGTTATTACCTGAATCCGGCATCTGACGGAACCCAGGGGCGCATGCTGACCGGCTGGAACTGGATTGACGGGCAGTGCCTGTACTTTGAAGAAGAATCCAATGGAAGCCGTGGCGCGCTGAGACGCAATGCGGTTTTAGCAGATGGAAAACAGACCAATGAGAACGGCGCGTGGATCGTGAACGGAGTGGTACAGCGCCAGGAGATGAACAGGTAAAGGAGAAGTATGGGGCGAACGAAAAGATCCGTAAAACGTGCGGCAGCATTTTTGATGGCGGTGCTTCTGATCAGTGGAAAACTGCTTCCGGTGATACCACTGCTTCCGTGGAAAGCGGAAGCGGCCCGGCAGGGGGATACCATGACTGCTTATGGGCCTGATTTCCATCATTACTGCATTGACGGAGCCGGAGCAAACCGGGCGCTGATTGACGGGGATGAATATACGTATATTCTCCCGTCGGAGACACTGAGCCGGGAAGAAACCGCGCTGGTGTTCTGGGGTATGCTGACGCTGCAGGCCAGCTTTGGCAATGTGCCGCAGGTCAATGCCGTGATCCGGAATATCAATGAGGGCGCAGCCGCGCAGGGTGTACCCGCAATCTCAAATCTGGTTACGGAAGCAGATTTAAAGCTGCTGATTCATTCGTCTGCCGTGCGCGGAAAATATTCCTGGCTGAGTGCGGTGCTGGCACAGGAAGAGACTTATCTGCGCCTGGCCGGTCTTCTGGGTGGAACAGGCGGAGACAGTGGAATGGGGATTCCAGCCGCTTTGCAGGGGCATACGCAGGCGGGAAATCCTGCGGCATTCACCCCGGCGCAGGACAGCGGGCGTCCGGGCGAGTATGTGCTTACGTTTGATCCGTCCGGGGCGGACGCGGAGTTTATCCGCAGCGTTCCCCTGAAATTTTCTTCTACCGGAGCCGAGGGTTCGTTTACCCCGCAGCTGCCAGCTGGCTGGGTCTGCCAGAAAACCGATTCGCAGATCCGCCTTACCAGCACGGGCGGGAGCGGCAGCCTGTATCTGATGTTTGATGTCCGTGGCACACGGTACGCATCCGGCGGAGGAACTTTCTCTTCCCCGGAAGAGGTGTACGAGCAGTGCCTACAGATCTGGCGCTGCAGCCGCTGCGCCGGTACCCACCGGCAGATGTACAACGGCGCCGCGCCGCTGGCGGCCCATCAGCGTCTGGCCTTTGTGGAAGTCAGCGCGCCGGAGCTTTGTTATTATGCCGGAGTGGGAGGAGGGCAGGTAACGCCGGAAGAGGGCGGCGTGGCTTTTCAGATTTACCGCCATGAGGAAGACTGGACCTCCACTTACAACGTCCGTCTGAGAAAGTATGACCATGAGACAGGGAAAGCGCTGGAGAACGCAGTTTTTTCCCTGTATGAAAGATTCGACGACAAAGACCAGATCCATACGGACCGGGACGGCGCCGCCCATCTTTATGCCGGCGGCGCGCCATACAAAAGCTATCACAAAGACAGTCCGGTTTTGTGGGAGGATTTCCGCTTTGTATCTGCCATGATGACGGACGGCGCGGGAGAAGCTACAAAAACGGTAGAACACGGCTATCATTATGACAAGACCTTTTGTGACGGACACCCGGCTCCGGTATTCGTGCCGGTGCCGGAGGAAGAGGAGGATGAGGAAACCGGAGAGATTGAAAACCAGGCTGAGATTGACGCGGCAAA
This sequence comes from Ventrimonas faecis, assembly GCF_040096075.1. Classification (NCBI taxonomy): domain Bacteria; kingdom Bacillati; phylum Bacillota; class Clostridia; order Lachnospirales; family Lachnospiraceae; genus Ventrimonas; species Ventrimonas faecis. The sequence goes on along the minus strand of NZ_JBBMFJ010000008.1, from coordinate 39,332 downwards.
GGAAGAGAACCGCCGCCTGGGTTCTCTGTGGCTCAATACCTTTGCTTCCTGCGCCGCCTGGGCATCCGGAAATTTTTCCGGTGTTCATTTTCACTGGCTTATGCCGGAAGTAGATCAGGGTGAGATTGGCCGGATTGCATCTTCCGGCGGGGAGGAAGGCGAGACCCCATCGGCAGGCACCACTGTTTCGGCGGCGGGCCCCCGCTCCTTTGCGGATTCCGGCTGCGAGGCAGACACAGGAGAAACCTATGACCGTTTCATTGCGCTGAAATACAGCTATGCGATCACGGAGGATACAGCCCGGGAAGGCTATACACTCCACGGAAACCACAGGGATGACTTGCCCATCGAAGTCATTACCACAGACGCCTCTGAGAACGGAGCCAACGCTTTCTTTGCCGAAATCTACAGCCATGAGATCCGGGTAAATGACGGGGCAGTGGCCGAATCCGCGCGGATGGTACGAGATGTGCGCGCGCAGGCAGAAGAAGGCTGGATGGCCGTGGAACTTGAACATGCGGGATCAGAGGCCATGGAGCCAGAAGCTCCACGGCACAGAAAAGAGCGGAAGTCCTTCTGGCAGAAGGTCTTTCCGGTGTTTTTTCTGGAAGAGACCGGGGAAGAACCATTGCTGGATGACCGAAAACCGTCAAATGCCGGGGAGACGGCTGCTGCGGGAGCAACAGTGTCAAATGCCGGGGAGACGGCTGCTGCGGGAGCAACAGCGTCAAATGTCGGGCCGGATGCTGCCGCAGTAAAAAGAGCGGCCTCTGTTTCAGTGTCAGTGGCCTCTGCCTCAGACGTAAGCGGCCTGCGGACTGCAAAAACAGAGGATGAGGAATCAGAAGCAGATATGGACGCCGCAGATGAGGATCTGGCAACTGCCCCGGCACAGTGGATTCTGAAGCTGCAGTTTCCATCGCGCGCGGCGGCCGCGTCCAGATCCGCAATGCCTGTCCGCGAGGCAGCACGCGCCAGTGGAAGCGGCGGAACCCTCTTTCCGGATGCCTATAACCGCGGACTGAATATGGCCAGCAGCGGAAAAACGGTTCCGCCCAGTCCGTCCGGCCAGTACAGCCATTGCAATGGCCGGGATGGTGAGGATGACTGGTGGCGGATCTATGACCACCGGACAGAGGGCGAGATCCATATCAACAAGCGCGACCTGGATCTGAAGGCCGGTGAGAACGGCACCTATGATTCCTATGGAGATACCCAGGGAGATGCGGTGCTGGAGGGCGCGGTGTATGGCCTGTTTGCGGCAAAAGATCTGGTACACCCGGACGGAAAGACCGGGGTGGTGTACCGGAAAAATGATCTGGTTGCCGTGGCATCCACCGATAAAAATGGGGATGGCTCGTTTCTGGCCTGCACGGAAGCACCGGGCAGGACGTATCACTATGAAGCCGGGAAGATTGAAAACCGGCCGGGGGACTGGAACCAGACGGCGCCATCCAATCTGTATAACAGAAGCCAGAGCTTTGACGATTATACGGAGGATGGTCGCTATACAAGAGATTATCCGGATTACGAGACGGCCAACGGAAACTGCTGGATCGGCCGGCCGCTTCTGATGGGAGATTACTATGTAAAGGAACTGAGCCGGTCCGAGGGTTATGAGCTTTCCATTGGAAACCGGAAACACCCGTGGACCAATGCCGGGCAGGATCCGGAGATTTTGGCGGCAGAGACAGCCAGGACGGGTTACGCCGTTGTGACAAAGGGACTGTACGCGGAGCAGCAGGTGCAGTCCGGCGCAAGCGGCGCGTATGGAGATCCCACGTTTCGGGAACTGTTCTTTCAGGTGAACAGTGAAAAAAGCGGAGGCTTTGACCTGGTGTTTTCCGGAATTCCGGCGGGAAGCCGCCTGTATCGCCTGGACACCACGGTGAAAACAGAGTCTGCTCCCATTGGAACCGGACGCTTTACGGAATCCGTGGAGACCGACGCATGGGGAAATCCCGTTTATGTCACGACAGAGTATGAGGGGCAGTATCCAAAATACGATGCAGAAGGGAATCTGCTTACGCGAAACCGTCCGGTAAACCGGACCGTGACGGATGTGCCACGCGCAGAAGAGGTGGAGCTGGACACAGCGCGGTGTGAAGAACTGCTTTTGCGGGCAGAGCAGGGAATGGATGAAGAGGCTGTTCTTACAAAGTTAAGAAAACCGTTTGCGCGGGACGATCTGGAATTTGTCAAATACAAGCTGGAGCTGATTTTGCGGGCCCATGGGAAAGGAACGCCAAAGCAGGACCAGGAGTCCGGCTCCCGCTACACAACGCTGGACCGCCCGGTTTACGATACCGGTTACCAGAGCGGAGCCCAGATTTGTTTTGGCGCGCCGGTTGTCACGCTGCAGGTCCCGCGGACTCAGGAAAACGGGGATGCGGTAACGGCAGGAGAACTGCTGGCAGCGGTGCTGGAGTATTACCAGGAACATGCTTATCTGTCCTATGGCGGCGTGGACTGCGTGGAGGAAACAGAGGATGTGTTTGAAGTGTCCGTCTACGCAGGACGCAGCGGAAATCCAGAGTGCTTTTATGTTCCGGAGGCAGAGGGGCGGAGCGCAGCCTTTTATCTGCGCGTACCGGTGACACCGGAATCCGGCTCTCCACGCTATACTTATGCTGTTTACACCGGGGAGGATGAAGCAGGCAGCTTCGGTACCTTTGCTCCCCTTACGACCGGTCGGGATGAGGAGAAAACTGTTACATGGCCGAAGGGGGAGAAGCAGGAAGAAGAGGAAGCTGCCACATGGTCAGACCGGATGTCTGCGGTTCTGGTACCGGACGCGCAGGCAGAGCCGGATGGCAGCCTGGTGACCCGCTGCATTGCTGAAACGGTCTATTATGAACCCGGGGAAATCCCGTTTGATGCCTCTGGAAACCGGATCCCGAAACTTCTTTATATAGAAGAAACGGTCATGGGGGAGACGCAGAAGCATTATGGAAGCTGGACAGAGCTTGATTCCAAGACAGATGAGATGGTCTGGCACGCTGAGAGCAGTTACACGGATGTTTACGGGCAGACACACTGGGATGATACGCTGCAGCAGTATACATTTAAGCTGGTGCTTCCGGGACCGGAACAGACCGTACTGACAGAGGAGGATATGCCGTATCTTGCCGGAAGCTGGGCGCCAGGCGATACCATGGGAACGGCCGCTTATTATGAGCGCGTAAAACGGGCGGGAGTCCGGGCTTATCTGGATCAGGCGGCAGGGATTGGCGGGGAAAACAGCTTTGTGAAGCAGATCAGTCTGGTATATCCCGGGCAGAGCGCGGTTTGGCAGGACGGAGATGGACGACCGGGAAGCGGTACTTCGGCAGAGCCTCTGGCGCTGGAAGAGCGCGGCATCCGCCAGCGGATCCGGGTCAGCAAAACCATAGAAAAGACCTCCTACCGCAATACCAGCTCTTACGCGGATACGCACAAGGACTGGTGGACAAACCGCTATGATCAGGCAGAAGCTGTGGACAATTTTCGTTTTAAGGTGTATCTGAAATCCAATCTGCAGAATCTGTTCCGGGATGAAAATGGAACAGTAATCTGGCAGGACCGAAGGGGCAACGAGCGCACCTTTGCGGAGCAGGAGCGGGCCAATGCCCTGTTTCCGGAAAAGGTAAACCGGATCTATACCCGGGTGCGCCACCGCACAGACCCGTTATACAAAGATTCTCTGGATGCGGCAGTGTTTCATGAAAAGCTGTATGCTTACCGGAACGGGCAGATTCAGCAGCAGGCGTCTCCGGGGTATACGGCACTTCTGGAAACTACGGAGGCTCTGGTGGAGGACGGGGAAGAAACCCGCACCGTGAAACGCCTGAACTACGAAAAATTTTTTGACGCCATAGAGACCGCAAATCATGATAAGTGGGATGAGGCAGCTCCAACCTGGACCAGCTGGCGCCCGGTAGGAAACGCGGTGAACCGAAGTGAAGCAACCATCTGGAATACCGGCGCGTCCGACCGCGTGCGCCAGTTTGCCATCACCTGGTATCTGGATGATGAGATCGCGAAGCTGACAGAAACGTCCGGGCTCCAGGAAGAGCGGACTCAAATGCAGACAGAACAATCCGGGACGCAGGCGACAGCACTTTCCGGGCACGTGGCAAAACAGGGCAGTACATCATTTTCGGATGAGATTCTGGACCAGGGACTGAAAAATGCCATTCAAAAAGCACAAAACTACCTGAAACCGTTTTTCGCCTATGATCTGGACGGGCTTTACGCCATTGCCTGGGATGAGGAAGCGGGCGGTGGGGCAGACCGGGACCGGACCACGCTGTCTGTGGATATCCCGAATCAGGCCGGGGGAGCAGAAGCGGCCACGGAATATTATGGCATATCGGCCATGCTTCCCTACGGAAGCTATGTGGTTGTGGAGCAGCAGCCAAAGTATGCCAGTCTGGAAGATTTTAAGAACCGTCATTACGAGACCGACAAACCAAAAGAGATCGAACTGCCTGCGGTGTATGCCAGTGAAGCAGGGGCGCAGGCATCTCCCGGAATGTTAGATCCGTTTTACTGCTACAAAGCGTCTGACACGGCAGCAGAACTGGAAAAGCGGTACCAGATCCGTTTCCTGGAAGAATCCCATGTGATCCGGGCGCACAGTGACCGCGGAGATTTTGAGATTTACAAATATGGAATGGAGACAGACCGGATCCGGAATGGAGCGGTGGAACATCCGGGGGCGGGAGATTATATTTCCCAGACCCAGTCCGAGTACCGTCCGCGGCAGAATTACTATAACGCGCAGGATGACCGTACAGCAGGGACCGTGCCGTATTATCTGAGCGAGGGGCAAAACGGGCGGGAGGCTGTCTCGAAGGTGTACCGCTACAGTTCCGTATCGGAGCAGGCGCGGACCGCGGACGATGTGTGGTATCCAGGCGGCAGCAGTACGGAGGACAACGTCCCCGGCATCTGGTACCGGGACGGCGTGGCAGCCATGCAGGGTTCGCAGACGGCTTACGATGGCCGTTATGCTCCTATGTTGGTGCCGTATTCTGTGGTGAGGGAGCCGGAAAGCGGCCCGGACAGTCTTGACTATGCCAATGTCCGTTTCCGCAACCGGCTTTACACCGCAAGACTCCGCCTGGAAAAGCTGGATTCGGATACCCATGAGAACATCCTGCATGACGGAGCCGTGTTCCGCATTTACGCAGCAAAGCGGGATGATACAAAGGACGGAGAAGGACGGGTTCTCTTTTATGAAGAAGATACGCAGATTATTGGCTCAGAGGAATTTCTGACAGCCATGGGAGCGGCGGATATCCGTCCAGTACTCTGGGGCCGGAATTTGTGGAGTCATCTGATCGAAGTGCCGGAAAACACAAACCGGAGTGCCGCAGGTGCCAGGGGGATCATAGATGGACTGGAAACCACAGAACTCTGTACCGGAGTTGTTCCGGCGGGAACTCCGGTGTGTGAGGAGTCGGAGCAGATTCTTCTGGGCGACCGGTTTGGCCTGCAGACCGGAGTCATGAAAGCATTTGTGACCGTGCGGGACGGACTGGTAAGCCGTCCAGGAAGCAATTCAGAAAATGCTGGCGGAGGCAGTCTGGAAACCGGTTCTGAGAATGTGCCGGGCGGTGGGATGGAGTACCAGTTGCAGACGGTTGGCTATCTGAATACTCCGCAGCCGCTTTCTGCGGGAACGTATGTCCTGTGCGAGACCAGGCCGCCGGTGGGGTATGCCCGCTCAAAGCCGGTGGCGCTGGAACTTTATTCAGACCAGGTGGCGTATTATCAGAAGGGAACACCGGACAGCCGGGTTCTTGCAGCCATTTACGAGGATCCGGCAGATGCGCAGACCACCTACAAAACCAAGCCGCAGGATGAGATTCATACGGCACGGATCTATCTGGAAAACGAACCCATCCGCCTGCAGGTGAAAAAGCTGGCAGCGCAGGCGGAATCCGGGGCGCAAAACGCCGCTTCACCGTATGCGTCCGGAGCAACGATGACGCTCTTTGACGCCATTTCCCTGACGCCGTCCGGAGATTCCCAGGACTTCACCTATGAAGGACTGGTGATCGAACGAAACGATGCCGGCCATATCGACCGCATGTATGTGAAAAAAGGATACGGGGGAGAGAAAACGGAATTTCTTCCGGAGCGGGATGACGAAGGCCGCCTGTATACGGCACCTTGGCCCGCTGGTGTGGATCGATATGGGGAGATGATTTACACAGAAGGAAATGTCTGGAATTCCGTTACCGTCATGCGTCCGGATACGGATATCCTGTACTACGACCTGAGTGATCTGGTGTTGGAAATTACACCGGAGACGGATGGAAAAGACGGGCGTTATCAGGCTTTTGCCTGGAAGGGTGCTCTGAAATTTCTGGAATTCGACGGCGGGGACCTGACAAAACTTGCATACGACGCCAAAGACAAGGTGCTGACTGTGGACGCCGGGACCCATGTGTATCATCTGGGCCGGGACGGCGCGCGGGATGCTCTGGTAGATCCGTATACAGGCATGGCATATGTCGTGCGGGATTTTGACGGAACCAATGGAAGCTGGGACCAGATTCGTGGCCGGGATGGAACCGGAGCAGGGAAAAAGCAGGTGCTTGTGTGGCCGGTCAATATCCGCCGGGACAGCTACGGCAATATTCTTGCCCGCGATAAGATTACGACATTCCGCGCGGCGCTTGCCGGAGCCGGAGAGGAGGCTTATCTGACCGGAAGCTGGAAGTCACAAGCGGGGGAGGAAAGCCACAGGGAATCCACACTTTCCCGGAATGCGCAGGGACGGAATCTGAATGAGGAGGCCCTTCTGGATGACAATAACGGAAGCTTTGAAAAGAGCATGGATCCGGTATATGACCGGCACGGCCTGGTGGCCTATTATCAGCAGAGCCGGGAAGCTTATGATAAGGCAGCAGAGCTCTATGACCGGAACGGAGATTTTGTGCGGTCGCAGCATTCGGACAATCTGGAGGCGTATAATCATGCCGCTTATGCCGTGCAGGAGCACAATGCGCAGATCGATGAAAACCAGGCACTTCTCCATCGGAACGGAGAAGCTTATGTGATGGAAAACACCTGGACTACATCGGAACAGTACCCCAATGACCCCTTTACTTCAGTTATGACAGAGGGCGGCGGTGAGATTCTGGAGCGGGTTGCCGCCGGAACCTACATTATGGAAGAGCTTGAGGCACCAGAAGGGTTTGCAAAGGCACTTCCTGTAGGAATTGCTGTGGAAGAGACGGCCAAAATCCAGACTGTGGCCATGGTCGATGAGCCGACCAGAACAGAATTTTCTAAAATTGATGGATGTTCAGACCCGTCTGGAGATGCTGCAGGCAGCCTGACCACAGCGGGGGAAAACTCAGCGTTTAATTGTGGATATGTAAAAGGCGCAGTGCTTGGATTGTGGAAAACAGAAGGTGGCTTTGCGGGACTGCGTGGGCGGAAAATGCAAAAAGAGCAGGACGCTGCAGAACGCCGGCAGGAAGAACCTGCTGAGTGTATTGCAGAATGGACTACAGAGGAAACCCCGCACGGGATTACGCAGCTTCCGGTTGGAAGCTATCTCTGGAAAGAGATTCAGGTCCCTTCCGGTTTCGTTTCCCACGATCCGGTACCGGTCACGGTAACCGACCGGCCGGAACTGCAGAAATTTGAGATGAAGGAAGACCACACCCGGGTAGAGGTGGAGAAATACTGCCTGGAAAATGGGAAAGATAGCGCGGATGGAGAAGTGCCAGTGGCAGGAGTCGGTTTTACGCTGTATCCGGCAAAGCTGGACGCGTCGGGAGCAGTCTGCCGGGATGAAAACGGACATCCACTTTATGTGGAAGACTTACCTGTGGCGCACTGGACAACCGATGACGGCACCACATACCAGGAATTCCCTGCCGCTTTTGAAGCCATGTATCTGGAACATGGCGCAAAGCCGGGAAGCAGCGTTGCCTGGAATGATGGAGCGGATCTGTACCGGGCAGTGTATGAGTCGGAATGGCAGAAAGAGCTTCTGCACCCACAGGATCCGAAGCAGACGGTCTATACATACCGGGCAGAGGGTGGAGCCCGCATCCGCGTCGGGGTGACGAAGGAGCAGGATCCGCTGGCAGATCATCTCTTCCGTTTTGAGTATCAGTTTGAGTGGCAGCAGCTTCCGAAGGTAAATGCGTATGCCTGCACGTACCTGACGCTGGAAAACCGCCAGCGGTTTGACTACCTGCCGGCCGGTGCCAGCTATGTGCTGGTGGAAACGGAAGTACCGCCTGGGTTTGCCCGTGCGAAAGCGGTTCTGGTTACGGTGAAGGATACTGGAGAAGTCCAGCTGTACCGGGTGGAAAATGAGGAAGGAACGCTTCTTATCTCCAAAGTTTATGAAAATGGAAGTAAAGAACTGGCCGGTGCCAGACTGGCACTCTACCGGGCCGACGAGGAAGGAGGGCTGACCCGAAGCAGCCGTTATCTCTTTGACTCCTGGATGAGCGGCAGTGATGGCCACTATACAGAGCTGGATGCCATCAACCGCAGGATTCCCCAGGGCTATGCAGAGGGAGATTTAAAGCCGCACCGGATCCGGCGTCTGCCGGATGGAATCTACTGGCTGGCAGAGCAGGAAAGTCCGGCCTATTACACAACGTTTGAGCCGGTACAGATCGTTTATGAGTGGCAGCCGGAGATCCGGATCCTGCGTGTGAATGACCGGCCGGTGACAGGAAAGCTGATACTGAAAAAGACGGATTCTGCGGGAAGTCCATTGGATGGCGCTGTGTTTGAACTGGCAGCATATTCGGAAGCGGAGCAGAACCGGTGCACAGGGATGTCATACGGGAAAGCTCCGGGAGGGCCGGACATGGCGCAGCCTGTTTTTTTAGTGCGGCTCACGGCACCTGCGGAAAAAACAGATCTTCCGGTGGGAGAGGTGCTGGAAAACGGAGCCATCTGTCCATTCTGGTATGAACTGCGGGAGATTGAGGCACCGTCTGGTTACGAACGGAACCCGGAGGTGTTTTGCTGGCAGTTTGCGCCGGATACCGGTGTGGTATCATATCCGTGGAACGGGCAGGCGCAGTATCAGATTACCGTGACAGACCGAAAAACCCCGGAGCCGGAACCGCCCGGCCCGGATACTCCCGAACCGGAGCCGGATACGCCAAAACCAAAGCCGCCGGAACCGCAAAAACCAGAAGAAACACCCGGTGATTCCGGACACGAAAATCCCAAAACCCCGGAGCCGGAAATTCAGCCGGTGCTCCGCATTGGAAAAATTCTTGCCTGGTATCAGCCTTCTTCGCCGGACGGCACGGGCTGGCTGTATCTGGGGCCGGACGGACACTGGCGGATGCGTCTTCCGAAGATGGGAGATATACGGCAGACTCGGCTTTTTGCAGGACTGTTCATCTTGGCGGCAGCAGGTCTGGGGCTGGCCGGAACTGGCACAAAATGTTGTGGTGGTTTCAGGGGCCGGCGCAGAAAAAAGAAATGGAAAAAATAAGAAAATCAAAGGGCGAAAAGGTTTGGCAGTCCTTTTCGCCCTTTGATTTTGGGAATGGTAGGTATACAAAATAAAAGAAAATGTTTTAGGGGGGCCGGGCAGTTTCGGGCTGCCCGGTATGAGTATGAAAAAGCTTTGTAATTTCAAGTTTGCACTTGAAACAAAGGTTCCATTACCCTTTCGGATAATGTACTTAAAGTATAAAAAAGAATTGTGACTAAACTGTGTCGCCATCATAAAAAAAATATAAACATAATAAAAAATAAAAAAACCCTTTCAAAAACCTCCTGGATTGTATATAATAAGAGAGATTAGAACGAAAAATGCGCTTTCTGCGCATATTCATGAATAGAAGTGGGAAACCAGGTAACTGAGAAGGTATAAATCAGTTACGAAACGAGAAACATCAGGAGGAAATTTATGTTAGTATCCAACGATATCGGAATCGACTTAGGTACGGCGAGCATTTTGGTGTATATCAAAGGCAAAGGCGTTGTGCTCAAAGAGCCTTCCGTAGTAGCAATTGACCGTGACTCCAACAAAATCATGGCCATCGGCGAGGAAGCGCGTCTGATGATCGGAAGAACCCCGGGTAATATCATCGCGGTAAGACCGCTACGTCAGGGCGTTATTTCCGATTATACCGTTACCGAGAAGATGTTAAAATATTTCATCAACAAAGCAGTCGGCAAGAGAACCCTGCGCAAGCCGCGTATCGCAGTCTGCATCCCGAGCGGCGCTACCGAGGTCGAGAAGAAGGCAGTAGAGGACGCTACGTATCAGGCAGGTGCGCGGGAGGTCTCCATCATTGAGGAGCCGGTAGCAGCAGCCATCGGTGCAGGAATTGATATCTCTAAGGCATGCGGAAACATGATCGTAGATATCGGTGGAGGTACTGCGGATATCGCAGTCATCTCCCTGGGCGGAACCGTAGTAAGCACCTCCATCAAGATCGCAGGTGATGACTTCGATGAAGCTTTAGTCCGCTACATGAGAAAGAAACACAACCTGCTCATCGGTGAGAGAACCGCAGAGGAGATCAAGATCAACATCGGTACCGCATACCGCAGACCGGAAGTACTGACTATGGAAGTACGCGGCCGTAACCTGGTAACCGGACTTCCGAAGACCATCGTGGTTACTTCCGAGGAGACTCTGGAGGCACTGCGCGAGCCAGCTATGCAGATCGTAGATGCCGTTCACAACGTTCTGGAGAGAACGCCTCCGGAACTGGCAGCAGATATCTTCGACCGCGGCATCGTGATGACCGGCGGTGGTTCCCTGTTAAACGGTCTTGACCAGCTGATCGAGGAAAAAACCGGTATTACCACCATGGTAGCGGAAGATCCGCTGACTGCAGTGGCCATCGGAACCGGTAAGTTCATCGAGTTCCAGCACGGAGACAAAAAAGAGCAGGAATTCAACTAAGACAGACGGTTTGGAAAATAGAAATAGAAGGGGTCTCGTGTCCATCGCGGACGCGGGGCCTTTCTTTTCGCAGGAGATACAAAACATGGCAACAGTAAGTGGATACGTGGAGAAAATCAAATATCGCAATGAGGAGAATGGCTACTCCATCCTGAACGTCAGCGCGGATGGCCTGGATTATGTGCTGGTGGGAACCTTTCCCTATATCAGTGAGGGAGACTTTATTGAGGCCACCGGACGTGATGTGGAGCATCCTGTTTACGGCGACCAGATCCAGGTGGAATCCTACGAGCTGAAAGCACCGGAGGATACGGCCTCCATGGAGCGCTATCTGGGCTCCGGCGCCATCCGCGGCGTGGGAACCGCGCTGGCAGCGCGCATCGTGCGCCGGTTCAAGGCAGATACCTTTCGCATCATCGAGGAAGAGCCGGAGCGCCTGGCTGAGGTGAAAGGCATCAGCGAGAAAATGGCACGGGCCATCTCCGAGCAGATGGAATCCAAAAAAGAGATGCGTCAGGCCATGATGTTTCTGCAGGATTACGGCATTTCCATGAGTCTGGCTTTAAAAATCTACAACGAGTACGGTCCCCGCATGTATGGCATCATCAAGGAAAATCCGTACCGGCTGGCCGATGACATTCAGGGCGTGGGATTTAAGATGGCCGATGAGATTGCCCAGAAGGCAGGCATTTTCACGGATTCCGATTTCCGCATCCGCAGCGGTATTTACTACACACTGCTGCAGTCTGTGGCAAACGGGCATACTTATCTGCCTCAGGAGGAGCTGCTGGCATCGGCTTCCGAGCTTTTGCATGTGGATCCGTCTGTGATGGAAAAGCATCTGACGGATCTGCAGATGGAAAAGAAGATCGTGGTGAAGGTGAATGAGGAGAAGGTGCCGGAGTCAGAAGCAGACCGGTCATCTGGAATTTCTGAAACCGCAGTGTCTGAGTCGGCTCCGGCATTGCAGGAGACAGACCCGGAATGGATGCAGTACATGGGAAATGGCGCATCTGAGACTGCCGGCAGCGCTCCGGTCTCTCGCCACGTCTACGCCTCCCAGTACTATTACACCGAACTCAACACTGCCCGCATGCTCCACGACTTAAATTTGCGCGGTTCCGAGCCGGAAGCGGAAATCCGCAAAAAACTGGAGAAGATCTGTGAGGAAGAGAAGATTGAGCCGGATGAGCTGCAGATCCGCGCAGTCATTGAGGCGGTCAACAGCGGCCTTCTCATCATCACTGGAGGACCGGGTACCGGTAAGACAACGACCATCAACACCATCATCCGCTATTTTGAACAGGAAGAGATGGAGATTCTTCTGGCGGCGCCCACCGGCCGCGCGGCCAAGCGTATGACAGAAGCCACCGGCTACGAGGCCCGGACCATTCACCGGCTTCTGGAGCTGACGGGCGTTCCTTCTGATGATAAAGATACTTCCGGCATGCATTTTGAGCGCAACGAGGAAAATCCTCTGGATGCGGACGCCATCATCATTGATGAGATGTCCATGGTGGACATTTACCTGATGCACGCGCTTCTTCGTGCGGTGAATCCGGGTACCCGTCTGATTCTGGTGGGCGATACCAACCAGCTCCCAAGCGTAGGACCGGGCAATGTCCTGCGGGATCTGATCGCGTCCAAGGCATTTAATGTGGTGCAGCTGACCCGGATCTTCCGCCAGGCGGCGGAGAGCGATATTATCGTGAACGCCCATAAGATCAACGATGGCGAGCGGATCCCGCTGGGCAAGCGCAGCAAAGACTTCCTCTTTATCCGCCGGGAGCAGCCGGATGCCATCATCAGCGCCATGCTGACGCTGGTGCGGGAGAAGCTTCCAAACTATGTGCATGCGGATATGTTCGACATCCAGATCATGACGCCCATGCGAAAGGGCGCGCTCGGCGTGGAACGCCTGAACACGATTCTGCAGAGTTTCTTAAATCCCCAGGATCCATCCAAGCCGGAAAAAGAGGTGGGCGGAACCATCTACCGTGTCGGGGATAAGGTCATGCAGATCAAGAATAACTATCAGATTGAGTGGGAGACCCGCAACCGCTACGGCATTCCGATAGATTCCGGAGCCGGAGTGTTCAACGGAGATATCGGTATCATCCGTGAAATCAACACCTTTGCGGAAGAACTGACGGTAGAATTTGATGAGGGAAAGATGGTGGACTACAGCTTTAAACAGCTGGAAGAGCTGGAGCTGGCCTATGCCATCACCATTCACAAGTCCCAGGGAAGTGAGTATCCGGCTGTTGTCATTCCAGTTTACTCCGGTCCTCGCATGCTGATGACAAGAAACTTGATTTACACGGCGGTCACCCGTGCCCGTGCCTGCGTCTGTCTGGTAGGAATTCCGGAGATGCTGCAGGCCATGGTGGACAATGAGGTGGAACAGCGCCGCTACACCGGATTGAAGATCCGGATTCAGGAGGTTATGCGATCCGAACTGTAAGAAATCAGATAACAAATCAAACAGCAAATGCTGGAGCTGTATCTCCGGACGGGGTATCTGGTTTGGGGGTGCTGCGGGAATGCCTGGTCAGCCTGCTCTTTCCCCGACGATGCCCGGTATGCAGCCGGATTGTACTGCCGGAGGGTGCGCTCATCTGTCCGGATTGTGTGCCAAAGCTCCACTTTATTCGCCAGCCGTCCTGCAAAAAGTGCGGGGCGGAGCTGATCAGTGACCGGGCGGAATACTGCCCGGACTGTCAGCGGCGACAGCGCAGCTTTGAGTCCGGCGTGGCTTTAATCCGCTATGATACTGTGGCGCAGAAATCCATGGCAGCGGTCAAGTACAAAAACCGCCGGGAATATCTGGATTTTTATGCGGAGGCCATTGCGCGGCGGTACGGCTATTTCTTTAAGCACCGTAAAGACGCGGTGCTGGTGCCGGTGCCCGTCCATCCGGCAAGACTGCGGAGCCGTGGCTTTAACCAGGCCGGGGAGCTGGCAGTGCGCCTGGGGCAGCTGACCGGACTTTTGGTAAACGAGCGCCTGCTGGTTCGGACCAGAAAGACAGCACCGCAGAAAGAACTCGGCCCGGACGAACGCCTGCGGAACCTGCGCCATGCATTCGCAGTGGCAGCGGAATTTCGATGGGAACCGGCGCCGGGAAAACCAGACAGCCGGAATCTGCCGGGCCGGGCAGCGGGCACAGCCCCGGAACTTCCGCAGACAGTCATTCTTATAGATGACATCTACACTACCGGCAGCACCATAGAAGCCTGCACCAGGGTTTTAAAAGCAGCCGGAGTGCGTCAGGTTTATTTCGTTTCCATCTGTATCGGCGGTGGCCTATGACCAGGGAAAAAATCTGAAATGGAGACCGACGGAAACTGAAAAAATCGCAAGAAACATGGAAAAAATATGGGAAAATCCGGAAAAACCACGGAAACACGCGGATTTCCGGCAAAAAAATAAAGAAAAAGATTGACGCATGGACATCGTTATGCTATAGTGGTATGGCGAATGGAAGAGCTTAGGTCTTTTTTTTATGCTCAAAATTAGCCTACAGGCTGATCTGGCACAAAAGAGAGGCTGAAAAACAACGAAAAATCAAGTGGAGGTGGAAGTCGTGCGCACAAAGATTACACTGGCATGTACAGAATGTAAACAGCGGAACTACAACATGACGAAGGATAAAAAGACACATCCGGATCGCATGGAGACCAAAAAATATTGTAGATTCTGCAAAACTCATACTTTACACAAAGAAACCAAGTAAGGAGTGTGAAATATGGGAGAAACTACAGGCACTGAGAAGGCTCCGAAGAAGAGCTTTTTCAAGGGTTTAAAAGCTGAGTTCAACAAAATCGTATGGCCTGACCAGGAAACCGTTGGCAAGCAGACTGTTGCTGTTGTGGCGGTTACCGCTGCGCTGGGAATTATCATCGCAATCCTGGATTTCATTATCAAATGGGGCCTCAGCTTCATTATTTAATTAAGGCGAGGGTGATAAGATGTCAGAAGCAAAGTGGTATGTAGTTCATACCTATTCAGGCTACGAGAACAAAGTTAAAGTTGACATTGAGAAAACCATTGAGAACCGTAACCTTCAGGATCAGATCCTCGAAGTTTCTGTTCCGATGCTCGAAGTCGCAGAACTCAAGAACGGCGTGGAGAAGCTTGCGGACAAGAAAATGTTCCCGGGCTATGTACTCATCCATATGATCATGAACGATGATACCTGGTATGTAGTACGCAACACCCGCGGCGTAACCGGCTTTGTCGGACCGGGTTCCAAGCCTGTTCCGTTAAGCGATGAGGAGATGGAGAGCCTCGGATTCGGAAAGACAGAAGTCGCTCTGGATTATGCGGTTGGTGATACCATTGTGGTAACCGCCGGCGCATGGAAGGACACGATCGGTGCCGTTAAGTCTATCAATGAGAGTAAGCACACTCTTACGATCAATGTCGAAATGTTCGGCCGTGAAACACCGGTTGAACTCAATTTCACAGAAGTGAAACACATGTAACAACGAAAAAGGACCGGTGATGCCGGTTCGTGGGAGGGACACCCCCGACAATACCACATTATTAGGAGGTCATTATCATGGCAAAGAAAGTAACTGGTTACATCAAATTACAGATCCCGGCAGGCAAGGCTACCCCGGCTCCGCCAGTAGGTCCGGCACTGGGTCAGCACGGTGTTAATATCGTACAGTTCACCAAGGAGTTCAACGCAAGAACCGCAGATCAGGGCGATCTGATCATCCCGGTTGTTATTACCGTATACGCAGACAGAAGCTTCAGCTTCGTTACCAAGACTCCGCCGGCAGCTGTTCTGTTAAAGAAAGCCTGCAAGATCAAATCCGGTTCCGCAACCCCGAACAAGACCAAAGTTGCTACCATCTCTAAGGCAGATCTTCAGAAGATCGCTGAGACCAAGATGCCTGACTTAAACGCAGCAAGTCTGGAAGCAGCTATGAGCATGATTGCAGGTACTGCAAGAAGCATGGGTATCACTGTTGAGGAGTAATTCTTCATACAGGACTGAGATGAAACTTTAAATACGTGGGAGGGACATCCCCGACAATACCACTAGGAGGTTATTTTATTATGAAACATGGAAAGAGATACGTAGAAGCGGCTAAAGCAGTAGACCGCGCTACTCTTTATGATGCAGCAGACGCTATCGCACTTGTTAAGAAGACTGCTGTAGCTAAATTTGATGAAACCATTGAGGCTCATATCAGAACCGGTTGTGACGGACGTCACGCTGACCAGCAGATCCGTGGTGCAGTTGTTCTGCCGCACGGTACTGGTAAAGTTACCAGAATCCTTGTTTTCGCTAAGGGCGTAAAGGCTGACGAGGCTCAGGCTGCAGGCGCAGATTTCGTAGGCGCTGAGGAGCTGATCCCGAAGATCCAGAACGAAGGCTGGTTAGATTTCGATGTAGTTGTAGCTACCCCGGATATGATGGGTGTTGTTGGTCGTCTGGGTCGTGTACTTGGACCGAAGGGCTTAATGCCGAACCCGAAGGCTGGTACCGTAACCATGGACGTAACCAAAGCTATCAACGATATCAAAGCTGGTAAGATCGAGTACAGACTTGATAAAACCAACATCATCCACGTGCCAGTGGGTAAAGCTTCTTTCACTGAGGAGCAGTTAGCGGACAACTTCCAGACGCTTATGGATGCAATCAACAAAGCAAAACCGGCTACCTTAAAGGGTGCTTACATCAAGAGCGCAACCCTGACCTCTACCATGGGCCCGGGCGTTAAGCTGAACGTAGTTAAGCTGATGGCTTAATCAGATTTTGCAAAAAACTGATTGACAATCCCAATATAGTATGTTATCATACACAAGTATTGACTGCCGAAGACAGTAGGTGCCGTAAGGCGTAAGGTTACAGCCGCCTACCGAGGAACGTACAATTTGTATTAAACGACGAATTTGTAGAGCCCCTCTGTCTTGCACAGTGGGGCTTTTCCTTGCAGTCTCCAGTTATATAATAAAACAGGAGGAAGACATTCATGGCTAAAGTTGAGTTAAAACAGCCTATCGTAGCTGAGATCTCCGAGCTGTTAAACGGCGCTGCATCCGCAGTAGTAGTAGACTATCGTGGTCTTACTGTTGCTCAGGATACCGAGCTTCGTAAGCAGTTAAGAGAAGCTGGTGTTACTTACAAAGTATACAAGAACACCATGATCAAGCGTGCAGCTGAGGGTACTGATTTCGCAGCTCTGGATCCGGATTTAGAAGGACCGACCGCAATCGCAGTATCTAAGGACGACGCTACAGCTCCGGCAAGAATCCTGGCTGAGTTTGCTAAAAAGGCAGACAAGCTTGAGATCAAAGCTGGTGTTGTTGAAGGTACTTACTATGATCAGAAGGGTATGCAGGTTATCGCAACCATCCCGTCCAGAGAAGTACTTCTCGGAAAGTTACTGGGCAGCATCCAGTCTCCGATCACCAACTTCGCTCGTGTGCTTAATCAGATCGCTGAGAAGCAGGGCGCAGAGGCTTAATTATCTGAGCATGGTTCTGCGGCCAGCCGTATGAGCAGTCAGAAGTAAGCATTTCGATGTCATATCGAACAACAATTGATTTAGAATTATAATTATTTTAATGGAGGAAATTAAAATGGCAAAGTTAACCACTGCAGAGTTTATCGAAGCTATCAAAGAGTTATCCGTATTAGAGCTGAACGACCTGGTAAAGGCTTGTGAGGAAGAGTTCGGCGTATCCGCAGCAGCAGGCGTTGTAGTTGCAGCAGCAGCAGGCGCAGGCGAGGCAGCTGAGGAGAAGACTGAGTTCGACGTAGAGCTGACCGAGGTTGGCCCGAACAAGGTTAAAGTTATCAAGGTTGTACGTGAAGCTACCGGTCTTGGCCTGAAAGAGGCTAAGGACGTAGTTGACGGTGCTCCGAAGGTCCTGAAAGAGGGCGCTTCTAAGGAAGAGGCTGAGGACATCAAGGCTAAACTTGAGGCTGAGGGCGCAAAAGTTACCCTGAAGTAATTAAAACTCAACTAGAGCTTAAAACCCCGGGATCCGCAAGGATTTCCGGGGTTTTTCTGTTATACGAAAATATGCAAAAAAATACCCGGAAGTCCATGCGGATTTCCGGGTATCCTATTTTTCAGGTGGTAAATTAAGCTACAACGTGAACGTTAACAGCCTGCAGACCACGGTTGCCCTCAGCGGTATCGAAGGTAACTTTCTGGCCATCCTCTAAGGTCTTGTAGCCGTCAGCTACGATACCGGAGAAGTGTACGAATACTTCCTCGCCAGTCTCGTCGTTGGTGATGAAGCCATAACCCTTAGTTGCGTTGAACCATTTAACTGTACCGTTATTCATTGTGGTACCTCCTATAAAAAAATAAAATTTGTATTTTCGTATGAAACAAAAATCACATATTTTTGTAAATCTGGAATGTACTTCTTGACTTACAAAAATATGTGAATCAAAAGCTCATATCAAAATACACTGTGAGTTTACCACCCAACCCCTTTTCTGTCAAGCAATTTCGGCATTTCTTTAGATACTGAAGCGGTGGGTGATTACAGTTCGCAGGCAGGAATTTTAAAGCTTGTGTGATGGGTGCGTGACCGGGGAAAGTGGCCGGCCACGCACGCTATGCCAAAACAAAAAATGGAAAAGTTGTCAAGGGGAAAAGGAAAGCTTCTGGCTATCAGAAAGCCAGGCCTTCATGGCTCCGGTGAGCCATTTGTTCCGGTGGTAAAGCGTCTGCAGCCAGAGCGGTGGAATGTCGCATTTACAGTTCAGCCGGGCCAGGTTTTGAAAGAGCGGATGATTCTGCGCAATCAGATCCGGAACCGGAACAATAACAGAGGAATCACTTTGCGGATTCCCGCTGGCTGCAATGAAAAGCGCTAATTCCGGATCCGCAATATACAGCTGCCTGGAAGCAGAAACGTTCGCCCCGGAATTGTAACAGCTGGTGCGGATAATCGGATAATGGGAAACATCTTCTGCGCCCGGTCCTGCATGGTGGGTCAGAGGATGTGCTTTGTTTGTGTAATAGTGAACCGGAACCGGCTGATCTTCCAAAGCATGGACCAGATCGGCATCGGTGTAAAGCGTGTCAAGCGTCAGGGCGAGGTCAATCTCGTTGTGCCGCAGACGGGAAAGCAGATCGTCCGGATTCTGTACGGTCTGCACCTCCAGGTCAACCTGGGGATAGCTTTGCAGGTAGCGCGCAATGGCACTGCCAACAGCCGGGGACAGCGGGCTTAATATGCCAAGACGCAGAGAACCGCTTACAGCGGCGTCCTTCTGTCTGCCAACCATCAGGGCCTCTTCCGACATACGGACGATGGCGCCTGCGTAGGATAAGAATTCCTGCCCGGTCTGGGTGATACGGATCTGTTTGCCCACACGCTCATAGAGCTGCGCTCCGAGTTCCTGCTCCAGCTGCTGCATCTGCATGGTAACGGTAGACTGGGCGTAACCCAGCGCTTTTGCAGCCTTGGAGAGACTCTGGGTCTCAGCTACTTTGGTAAATGTAATCAGGTTTCTAATTTCCATGAAATACTTTCTAATATCGGAATTAATGAAGTATATTTAAAATACTTCAAAATATTTGACATGACTATTGTAGCGCACATGGAGGAAAAACGCAAGCATATCCGCAGGGAAATTCTGATATAAATAATAGGGAAAAGAGGGCGCGGAGGGTACTGCTGTGAGCAAAAGAAAATGGAAGCTGCCGGCAATGAGTCTGCTGCTGTTTTTGGTGCTTCTGGCAGATGGAGCCCTGGCCGGCACGGTTTTTGCGATTGCGCGGCACCAGTTCGGTACCTTCCAGTCATCTACCGCTCAGCCATCCACCATTCAGGCATCCACTACTTGGCCGTCCACCACTCCGCTGTCCTCCGTCCGGCCGTCCATCCCACAGGCATCCACCGCCCAGCCTCGCCAGGTTGCCCTCACCTTCGATGACGGCCCCCATCAGACCTGCACGCCTGCCCTGCTAGACGGACTGAAGCAGCGCGGCGTGAAAGCCACATTTTTCCTCATGGGAGAAAATATTGCCGGAAAAGAATCACTGGTACAGCGGATGCAGGAGGAGGGACACCTTATCGGCAATCACAGCTACCGCCACATCCAGATGACAAAGGAAGGGGCAGAGCAGGCCTGCGCGGAAATCGAACAGACGGAGACGCTTATTCAGGACATCACCGGAAGACGGCCGGAGTATCTGCGTCCGCCCTACGGTGCCTGGAATGAACAGCTGGAGTGCCGGGTGAATCTGACTACAGTGCTGTGGAATGTGGATTCCCTGGACTGGAAGCTGCAGAACACAGAGCAGATTGTACGGAGGGTGGAGAAAGATGTGAAGAACGGTGACATCATCCTGATGCATGATATCTTTCCAACCTCCGTGGAGGCGGCTCTGCGGATCGTGGATGATCTGCAGAAGCAGGGGTATGAATTTGTGACCGTGGAAGAACTGCTGGTGGACTGAAGCAGGGCAGAGTGTCTGGCACTATCCGGACAATGCAGGCGGGCAGCTGATCTGGCTGAGCAGACGAAACAGCCACTGGGAAGCTGGATAGATAACCGCCGCGAATCCTGGTTGACGCAGGAATCTGCGCGGATTATACTGGAAAGAAGCATACGCTGCAGTTTGCGGCCGGACGTCCGGAAAGCTGCGGCAAGAGGAGGAAATAAGATACATGGATCTGTTTGACTATATGAGAGCGAGCACCCAGGAGCAGGAATCGCCTCTGGCGTCCCGTATGCGCCCCACCACGCTGGATGAGGTGGTAGGGCAGAAGCACATCATCGGAAAGGACAAGCTGCTTTACCGCGCCATCAAGGCGGATCAGCTTGGTTCCATCATTTTTTATGGCCCGCCGGGAACCGGAAAAACCACGCTGGCCAAGGTGATTGCCAACACCACCAGTGCCA
This sequence comes from Ventrimonas faecis, assembly GCF_040096075.1. Lineage (NCBI taxonomy): Bacteria > Bacillati > Bacillota > Clostridia > Lachnospirales > Lachnospiraceae > Ventrimonas > Ventrimonas faecis. Next base: position 18,537 of record NZ_JBBMFJ010000008.1, on the reverse strand, counting down.
GCTTCCGCCAGATCAACGCAACCGTGGCGGGGAAGAAGGACATGGAAGATGTGGTGAAGGAAGCGAAGGATGCCCTGGGCATGTACGGAAAAAAGACCATCCTGTTTGTAGATGAGATACACCGCTTCAATAAAAGCCAGCAGGATTATCTGCTTCCTTATGTGGAAGATGGAACCCTGATTCTCATTGGCGCGACCACGGAGAATCCCTACTTTGAGGTAAATGGCGCGCTTCTTTCACGCTCCCGGATCTTTGAACTGAAGGCACTGGAGCAGGAAGATGTAAAAGAATTGATCCTGCGGGCGGTGAGGGATGAGAAAAAGGGCATGGGAAGTTATCATGCGGTGATCGATGACGAAGCGGCAGATTTCCTCGCGGATGTATCCGGCGGAGATGCCCGCGCGGCCTTAAATGCCGTGGAGCTGGGCGTTCTTACCACGGAGCGTGACCAGGCAGACGGCCTGATCCACATTACGCTGGAGGTAGCCCAGGAGTGCATTCAGAAACGCGCGGTCCGCTACGATAAAGATGGAGATAACCATTACGATACCATCTCAGCGTTCATCAAGAGCATGCGCGGATCGGATCCGGATGCGGCTGTTTACTATCTGGCACGCATGCTTTACGCCGGAGAGGACATCAAGTTCATTGCCCGCCGGATCATGATCTGCGCGGCAGAGGATGTGGGAAACGCGGATCCGCAGGCACTTACCGTGGCCGTCAGCGCGGCACAGGCGGTGGAGCGCATTGGTATGCCGGAGGCCCAGATCATTCTTTCCCAGGCGGTCCTCTATGTGGCAACAGCACCGAAATCCAATTCCGCGTGCAATGCCGTGTTCGAGGCAATGGATGCCGTGAAAAATCAGCGTTCCATGCCAGTTCCGGCGCATCTGCAGGACTCCCATTATGGTGGTTCCGCAAAACTGGGACACGGAATCGGATACAAATACGCCCACAACTACCCGAATCATTACGTAAAACAGCAGTATCTGCCGGATGGAATGGAAGGACAGGTATTTTACCATCCGTCCGAAAACGGCTATGAGTCGAAAATTGGCGAACATATGCGCTTTTTGCGGGAATCGGTAAGGGATGACAGTGAATCCAGGTAAAATAAATCTTTTCTTTTTTCGGGAATTCTATTATAATAAAATTATGCGTGGGGGCTGCGGACTGCAGCTCCCGCATCATTCGGAAATTGATTAATCACATGGTGAAAACCATATCTATCATTATTATCCCACCCACTTGAACAAGCTTAGAATGGAGAACATATATGAGAGAAAAATTGCAGACATTACCTGTAGCTGTATTAAAGGAAATGGCGAAGAAGCAGGGAATTAAGGGGGCAACCGCCCTGAGAAAAGCAGAACTGATCGAAGCGCTTTGCAATGCAGCAGAGGAAAATATCGGTCATGAGACGGCAGTGCCGGAGAATTCCCAGCCGACCCGCACTTCCTACCAGAACCGTGGACAGAATGGCCGGCCTGCCGCGGCAAGACGGAACAATAACGCGCAGGGGGAGCAGCAGCCTTACCAGAACCGCCAGAATCAGAATGGGGAACAGACTTATCAGAACCGCCAGAACCAGAATAGCGAGCAGCCGGCATATCAGAATAATCGGGACGAGGTTGCTGAGAAATCCCAGGAAGAGATGGACAGTGGTGTACCGGCAAGCGGCATCCTGGAAGTGATGCCAGACGGCTTTGGTTTCATTCGCTGTGAGAACTTTCTTCCGGGAGAGAATGACGTGTATGTGTCCCCGACCCAGATCCGCCGTTTCAACTTAAAGACCGGTGATATCATCAATGGAAACCGCCGTGTGAAGACCTCCAATGAAAAGTTCGCGGCTCTTTTATATATCAAAAACGTGAATGGTTATCCGGTCAGCGCGCTGGAACGCCGTCCGAATTTTGAGGATCTGACCCCGATCTTCCCGAACAGCCGCCTCCATATGGAGACCCAGGGCAAGAGCAGCACCGCCATGCGGGTTCTGGATCTTCTGGCACCAATCGGTAAGGGCCAGCGAGGCATGATCGTATCTCCGCCGAAGGCCGGTAAGACTACCCTGTTAAAGCAGGTGGCTCAGGCAGTCACCAACAATCATCCGGATATGCACATGATCATCCTTTTGATCGATGAGCGCCCGGAGGAGGTTACCGATATCAAAGAGTCCGTAGTAGGGAACAATGTCGAGGTGATCTATTCTACCTTCGATGAGCTGCCGGAGCGCCATAAACGTGTGTCCGAGATGGTCATCGAGCGCGCGAAGCGTCTGGTAGAGCATGGCAGAGATGTCATCATTCTCTTAGACAGCATCACCCGTCTGGCCCGGGCCTACAACCTGGTGGTTCCGCCGAGCGGCCGTACCCTTTCCGGCGGCCTGGATCCGGCGGCCCTGCACATGCCAAAGCGGTTTTTCGGCGCGGCCCGCAACATGCGGGAGGGCGGCAGCCTGACCATTCTGGCAACAGCGCTGGTGGATACCGGAAGCCGCATGGACGATGTGATCTATGAGGAGTTCAAGGGCACCGGTAACATGGAGCTGGTATTAGACCGCAAGCTTTCCGAGAAACGCATCTTCCCGGCTATCGACATCTTAAAGTCCGGCACCCGCCGCGATGACCTGCTTCTCAGCCGTGATGAGGCTGAGGCAGTGGATATTGTCCGCAAGGCAACCAACAGCCTGAAGCCGGAGGATTCCGTGGAGCGCATCCTGGATCTGTTCGCCCAGACCCGCACCAACCGGGAGTTTGTGGAAGTGGCGAAAAAACGGCGTATGTTCTGATGAAAAATCTTTGAAAACCTTAGAAAATATGCTTGCCAAGGCCATCGTTCTATGATACAATTATGGAGCTGTTTATAGATGTGGCGTGATTTTAACGGTACGAATGAGACCGTTAGACGATCACAGTACTATATAATTGAGAAAGTGAAGAGGTGAAAATCATGAGAGAAGGAATCCATCCAGCTTATTATCAGGCTAAGGTTACCTGCAACTGCGGCAACGAGTTCGTTACCGGTTCCACCAAGGAAGAGATCCACGTAGAGGTTTGCTCTAAGTGCCATTCTTTCTACACCGGTCAGCAGAAAGCTGCTTCTGCACGCGGTCGTATCGATAAGTTCAACAAGAAATACGGCGTTAAGGCGTAAGCATAACGAGAGCGAAGTAAGGTTGAGACTCAAGTGGAGACACTTTGGCTCAACCTTATTTTTCTTTATAAGGAGATATCACTCATATGAAATATTCCGGTATCGGCGGCCAGGCCGTCATTGAAGGAATTATGATGAAAAATAAAGACCAGTATGCCACGGCTGTGCGCAGGCCGGACGGCGGCATTGAGGTCAAAAAGGACACCTACGTCAGCATGACGGAAAAGGTGCCATTCTGCGGACTCCCCTTTGTACGGGGCGTCTTCAGCTTTGCGGATTCCATGATCCTCGGCATGCGGACCTTAAGCTTTTCTGCCAGTTTCTTCGAGGATGATGAAGACTCCGAGCCAGGAAAGCTGGAGCTGTGGATGGACAAGGTCTTCGGGGAGAAAGTGGAGCAGGTGCTTATGGCGGTTGTCATGGTGTTTTCCGTGGTCATGGCCATCGGCATTTTTATGGTGCTGCCGCTGCTCATTGCGAATGCCTGTAAGCAGGTCATCCACTCCGACACCATCATGGCTATTTTAGAGGGTGTCATCCGCATCGCGATCTTTATCGCGTACATTAAACTGATTTCCCGGATGGAAGACATCCGCCGCACCTTCATGTATCACGGCGCGGAACACAAATGCATCAACTGTATCGAGCACGGCATGACCCTCACGGTGGACCATGTGCGGGAAAGCTCCAAGCAGCACAAGCGCTGCGGCACCAGCTTCCTCATCATTGTCATGCTCATCAGCATCCTGTTCTTTATGGTTGTGCGGGTAGACAACGTACTGCTTCGCATGGCAAGCCGCATCATTCTGGTGCCGGTCATTGCGGGTGTGTCTTACGAATTTCTGCGCCTTGCAGGCCGCAGTGACAATCCGGTGGTCAACTTACTCAGCAAGCCGGGACTGTGGATGCAGAACCTTACCACCAGTGAGCCGGATGACTCCATGATCGAGGTTGCCATTGCGGCGGTGGAAGCGGTGTTTGACTGGAAAGCATACTTAAGGGAAAATTTCCCGGATACAGAAATTCCGGAGGAGGAAACCAGATGACACTCTACGACCTTCTGAACGAAGGAAGCGCAGCCCTCTTACAGGCGGGGGATACCGACGGGGAGAATGACGCAAAGCTGCTTCTCTTCGAGGCATTTCATCTGGATCTGGTTCATTTCCTGATGGACCGCCTGCGTCCCCTTTCAGAGCAGGACGAACAGGTGCAGGAACAGATCCGGACTTACCGCAGCATGATCACAAAGCGCGCATCCCGCATTCCGCTTCAGCAGATTCTGGGCAGCCAGGAATTTATGGGACTGGAATTTTATGTAAATGAGCACGTACTGATTCCGCGCCAGGACACAGAGACTCTGGTGGAGCTGGTGCTGCAGGAGCAGCAGAGCACAGAGAAAAAACTTCTGGATCTCTGCACGGGATCCGGCTGCATTGCCATCAGTTTGGCGGTGAAGGGCGGATATGAATCGGTGACAGCCACAGATCTGTCGGAAGAGGCGCTGAAGGTGGCGGAGCGGAATGCGAAGGCACATCAAAAAGAAATCATCTTCCGCCAGGGCGACCTGTTCACAGCCCTGCCCCAGAGCGAGGCTGGAACCTTCGACATCATCACATCCAACCCGCCCTACATTCCCACAGCAGTCATTGCTACCCTGGAGCCGGAGGTGCGGGAACATGAGCCAATGATGGCTCTGGATGGCACCGAAGATGGCCTCAAATTTTACCGGCAGATTGCAAAGAAAGCCGGAACCTGGTTAAAGCCGGGCGGAGTCATTTACCTGGAAATCGGATATGACCAGGGCGAGGCTGTGAGCGGGCTTCTGCGAGAAGCAGGTTTTGATAAAGTAAGAGTTGTGAAAGACCTTCCGGGCAAAGACCGTGTGGTATGCGGCATTTGGCCGGACTGATATATCCGTGAAACCACGGAACAGGTACGAAATAAGAAACAGATAGATACGAACATATATAAATATATAATAGGAGGAACCGCATGTTTGACAGATTAGATGACATCCTCATCCACTATGAGGAAATCATGCAGGAATTAGGCGAGCCGAACGTAACCGAGAACCAGGACCGCTTCCGCAAGCTCATGAAGGAGCAGGCTGACCTGGCACCGTTAGTAGAGGCTTACAAAGCTTACAAGCAGGCAAAGCAGGACATCGAAGACAGCCTGGCACTTCTGGAAGAGGAGAGCGACGAGGAGATGCGCGAGCTTGCCAAAGAGGAGCTTTCTGATGCCAAGAAGCGCGTGGAAGAGCTGGAGCAGGAACTGAAGATCCTGTTACTGCCGAAGGACCCGAACGATGACAAGAACATCATCCTGGAGATCCGTGCCGGCGCAGGCGGCGATGAGGCAGCCCTGTTCGCGGCAGAGCTTTACCGCATGTACGTAAACTACGCAGAGAGCCAGCACTGGAAGGTAGAGATCATCTCCTTAAGCGAGAACGGCATTGGCGGCTTTAAAGAGGTCCAGGCCATGATCACCGGTAAGGGCGCATACTCCAAGATGAAGTACGAGTCCGGCGTACACCGCGTACAGCGTGTCCCGGAGACCGAGTCCGGCGGCCGTATCCATACCTCCACCGCAACCGTAGCAGTGATGCCGGAGGCAGAGGAAGTAGACGTTCAGATCGACATGAACGACTGCCGCATCGATGTTATGCGTGCGTCCGGTAACGGTGGACAGTGTGTCAACACCACCGACTCCGCGGTACGTCTGACCCACATCCCGACCGGCATTGTCATCTACAGCCAGACTGAGAAATCCCAGCTGCAGAACAAGGAGAAGGCATTCCGCCTCCTGCGTTCCAAGCTGTATGACCTGGAGCTGGAGAAGAAGCAGAACGCGGAAGCAGCAGAGCGCCGCAGCCAGATCGGTACCGGCGACCGCTCTGAGAAGATCCGTACCTACAACTTCCCGCAGGGCCGTGTCACCGACCATCGCATCAACCTGACTCTGTACAAATTAGATAAGATCATGAATGGTGATATCCAGGAGATCCTGGATGCCTGCATCGCGGCTGACCAGGCAGCGAAGCTGGCAAAGATGAATGAAGTGTAGGAATCATCAGGACGATTGAAAAAAGCTGGATTTAATCAAAAGTATTAAATCTGGCTTTTTGCAAAATGGAGGATTTTATGATGGAACACGAGAATAAAAACAGGAATTCAAACGGCATTCTCAGGCGCATTATCATTGCTGTTCTTCTGGTTATCATCATCGCCAGTGCCATCAGCCTGGTAAAGGAATGGATGGATGCCGCGGCCCAGCGCCGCCTGGAAGAGAGTCTGGCTGAAGCGGCAAAGCAGACGGAGACCGAACCGTCGGAAACAGAGGAAGAGACGGAAGCCGAGACCGAGGCACCGTATGTCTCCCCTATTGACTTTGCCCCACTTTGGGAGACCAACCCGGACACCATCGGCTGGATCCGCGTGCCGGATACCAAGATCGATTATCCCATCGTCCAGTCCCCGGACAACCAGTATTACCTGCACAAGGATTTTGAGGGCAAAGACAGCGTGTATGGCACCATCTACCTGGATGCCGACAGCAAGTCCGACTTCAGTGGCTGGAACAACCCGATTTACGGCCACCACATGAAGGACGGCTCCATGTTCAAGGATGTAGTCAAATTCAAAGACCAGGATTTCTTTGAAAACCACCGGTACTTTGAAATCTACACTCCGGAGCGCACCATTCACTTAAAGACTCTGGGCTGCTACTACAGTGACTCTAACGGCATTGTCCGCAAGACCTCCTTCAAGTCTCAGGCATCTTTTGACAAGTGGGTCAGCGAGCGCCTGGCACCCTGCAGCTTTGCGGAAGTGCCAGAGCAACCCTTTGACTCCATGTTTGTGCTGGTTACCTGCAGTTATGAGCAGAACGATGCCCGCACTCTGCTGTTTGCGGCAGAGGTAGATGAAGACGGTAACTTCCTTCCGGCAACTGGAAGAAACGTGCCGGATGCAGGTGCGGCTGTTGCGGAGACATCTGCCCAGACGTCTGGAGAAGCGCAGAAATAATGCTTGCCATGTAGAGAAAACGATAAATAGATTGTATAAATATCGCTGTGGAGATATAATAAAAAAGTATCTCTACAGCGATATTTTGTTTTGAAAAAGCAAGTGTTTTAAAGGGCAGGAGGCAGGACTATGAAGAAAATTCTGTATCATGGTTCCGATCATATCATTACAAATCCGGAATATGGTCATGGCAGTTATGCGAACGATTACGGGCGCGGTTTCTATTGCACGGAGAATATAGAACTTGCCAAGGAATGGGCTTGTACCAGAAATGCCGATGGTTACGCGAACTGCTATGAACTGGAGCTAGGTGGATTAAAGGTACTGAATCTGAATCAGGGTGAATATAGCATTCTGAACTGGCTGGCACTTCTGACCCGTTACCGCAGCTACTGGCAGCAACGCTCCATTGCAGAAAAAGCAAAGGAATACCTGCAAGAATATTTTCTGATTGATATTTCGGGGTATGATATCATCATTGGATACCGCGCGGATGACTCGTATTTTTCCTTTGCCCAGGATTTTGTTATGGGAACGATCTCTCTGAAGCAGTTAGAACATGCCATGCGTCTTGGCAAGCTTGGGGAACAAGTGGTTTTGAAGAGCCAGAAGGTATTTTCCCAATTGTGTTTTCTGGATTACGAGGCCGCATACGCAGAAGAATATTATCAAAAGAAAATACAGAGAGATAAGGCGGCACGCCGTCAGTATCGGGAGACAAAAGGAGAAGAAGCCCGGGTTACTGACCTGTACATGATCGACATTATGAGGGAGGGGATGAAGAATCATGATCCACGCTTACGATGAAGAGTACCTCCCGCTGGCTCAGCGTGTCATGGGGGATATGCTGGATTATGCAGTGAATACACTGGATTTTGAGCTAAATGATTTTTACACTATGTTTTTAATCAGCGGTATGGCCGCACAGTTCGAAATGGGGAATCCAGCTTTTACAGCAGGAAAGAATGGCTGTGAGGTGGCAAAGGAAGTACTGAGCCTTAGCGGACTTCCGGTTCCGGACACAGAAGATGTCATGTATCTGGATAAAACTCCAGAGTACTGGACCGGCTGGGTCCTGGCTTATTACCAGTGGCACAGTGTAAAAACCTTCAAACGAATCCAAAGTGTTATCCCTGTCACGGAAGTCTGCAGCATGTATAATCCTCTTCATGAAGCAGATATCCGGATGTTTGTAGAAATCGTGGATAAACGCATGGAAGAAGACAGGAAGCAGTCCAAGCTGAAGCGCCTCAGAGCATATGCAAAATTATCCCAGCGGGAACTGGCTGACCAGTCAGGCGTCCCATTGCGGCAGATTCAGTTGTTTGAGCAGGGAGAGCGGGATATCAGCAAAACCCAGGCCCAGACGCTGCAGAAACTGGCCCGCGCCCTTCATGTTTCAACAGAAACCCTCACAAATTAATAAAAAATTTCGAATTCCCGCCCGGTCTCTTTCCGGCCCCAGATTGCAATATCGGCGCATCTGTGGTATAGTACAAACTAGCTTAAACTGTCCGTTTGTACAAAAGAGACCCGGGCGGTATTTTATGTATTCAAAAGGAGAACACTTATGAAAGGTATCATTCTGGCAGGCGGCTCAGGCACCCGCCTGTACCCGCTGACCAAGGTAACATCCAAGCAGTTGCTTCCTATTTACGACAAGCCAATGATCTACTATCCGCTGTCCGTTCTTATGAACGCCGGCATCCGGGAGATCCTGATCATCTCTACCCCGGTAGACACCCCGCGTTTTGAGGCGCTTCTGGGAGACGGCCATCAGTTTGGCGTGGAGCTGTCCTATGCGGTACAGCCGAGTCCGGACGGACTGGCACAGGCCTTTATCATCGGCGAGGAGTTCATCGGTGGAGAGCCGGTTGCCATGGTACTGGGCGACAACATCTTCCACGGCCAGGGCTTAAAGAAGCGCCTGCGCGCGGCAGCAGCCAAGGAGAAGGGAGCTACCGTGTTCGGTTATTATGTAGACGATCCGGAGCGTTTCGGCATCGTGGAATTCGACGATCAGGGCAAGGCCGTTTCCATCGAGGAGAAGCCGGAGCATCCGAAGTCCAACTACTGCGTGACTGGCCTGTACTTCTACGACAACCGTGTGGTCGAGTATGCCAAGAGCTTAAAACCGTCTGCCCGCGGCGAGCTGGAGATCACGGATTTAAACCGTATTTACCTGGAGAACGGCGAGCTGGACGTAACGCTCCTGGGCCAGGGCTTTACCTGGCTTGACACCGGAACCCATGAGTCCCTGGTGGAGGCCACCAATTTTGTAAAGACCGTAGAGACCCATCAGCACCGCAAGATCGCGTGCCTGGAGGAGATCGCCTACTTAAACGGCTGGATCACCAAGGAGCAGGTTCTGGAGACCTACGAGGAGTTAAAGAAGAACCAGTACGGCCGCTACTTAAAAGATGTTCTGGACGGCAAATACATCGACAAGCTGCACGGCAACGACATGAAATAAGGCCGGAGCCAGCAAACCAAAAGAAAAGAGGAACAGACCATGACTATCATCGTAACAGGCGGCGCCGGCTTTATCGGCTCCAACTTTGTTTACCATATGTTAAACAAGTATCCGGATTACCGGATCGTGTGCGTGGACTGCCTGACCTACGCAGGCAACTTATCCACCCTGGAAGAGGCATTAAAGAACCCGAACTTCCGTTTCTGCAAGATCAACATCTGCGACCGCGAGGCCATCTACAAACTCTTTGAGGAGGAGCACCCGGACATCGTGGTGAACTTTGCTGCAGAGAGCCATGTAGACCGCTCCATTGAGAATCCGGAGATCTTCCTGGATACCAACATCAAGGGTACCGCAGTGATGATGGATGCCTGCCGCAAGTACGGCATCAAACGTTACCATCAGGTATCCACCGATGAAGTATACGGCGACCTTCCGTTAGACCGCCCGGATCTCTTCTTCACCGAGGAGACCCCGATCCACACCAGCAGCCCCTACAGCTCCTCCAAGGCAGGCGCTGACCTTCTGGTACAGGCATACCACAGAACCTACGGCCTGCCGACCACCATCAGCCGCTGCTCCAACAACTACGGCCCGTATCACTTCCCGGAAAAGCTGATCCCGCTCATGATCGCAAACGCGCTGGCAGACAAGCCGCTTCCGGTGTACGGCGAGGGCTTAAATGTCCGCGACTGGCTGTATGTAGAGGATCACTGCAAGGCCATCGACCTGATCATCCACAAGGGCCGTGTCGGTGAGGTTTACAACATCGGCGGCCACAACGAGATGAAGAACATCGATATCGTCAAGCTCATCTGTAAGGAGCTGGGCAAGCCGGAAAGCCTGATCACCCATGTTACCGACCGCAAGGGCCACGACATGCGTTACGCCATCGACCCGACCAAGATCCACAACGAGCTGGGCTGGCTGCCGGAGACCAAATTCGCAGACGGCATCAAAAAGACCATCAAGTGGTATCTGGAGAACCGTGAGTGGTGGGAGACCATCATCTCCGGCGAGTATCAGAATTATTACGAGAAAATGTACGGAAACCGCGAGGAAGTGTAAGCCTGCGAAACCGTCATTGAAAAACTGTGAAACAGAAAGAGGAAACAGCATGAAGGTTCTGGTAACAGGAGCAAAAGGTCAGCTTGGAACTGACCTGATGAATGAACTGGCAAAGCGCGGCATCGAGGGCATCGGCGTGGATGTCCAGGAAATGGACATCACCGACGCGGAAGCCTGCCGCCGTGTCATTAAAAATTCCGGCGCAGACGCAGTCATCCACTGTGCCGCATATACTGCAGTAGACGCAGCTGAGGATAACGCAGACCTCTGCCGCCGCATCAATGGCGAGGGCACAAGAAATGTGGCTCAGGCCTGCAAAGAGGCAGATGTAAAGCTGATGTACATCAGCACGGATTACGTATTCGACGGCCAGGGCACCCGCCCGTGGGAGCCGGATGACGAACGCCATCCGTTAAATGTATACGGTCAGACCAAGTACGAGGGAGAGCTGGCAGTAGAAGAGCTGTCCGACAAATACTTTATCGTGCGCATCGCCTGGGTATTTGGCGTGGCAGGAAAGAACTTCATCAAGACTATGCTGCGTCTCGGCAAAGAGCGCGGAGCTGTCAGCGTGGTAGATGACCAGATTGGTTCCCCGACCTACACCTATGATCTGGCAAGACTTCTGGTCGACATGATCCAGACCGACAAGTACGGCCGTTATCATGCCACCAACGAGGGTCTGTGCAGCTGGTACGAGTTCGCAAAAGAGATTTTCCGCCAGGCAGGCATGGATGTGCCGGTTACTCCGGTCAGCAGCGACCAGTTTCCGGCAAAGGCAGCACGTCCGTCCAACAGCCGTCTGAGCAAAGAGAAACTCAGCGAGAACGGATTCGAGCGTCTTCCGGCATGGCAGGATGCGCTGGGCCGTTTCTTAAAAGAAATCGAATACTAATATACAAAAGGTTCCCGGCGGCGCAGGTGTGCCTGCCGGGAATTTCCGGTTTAAGCCAGAAAGAGGAGATTAAAATTATGGGAAAATATTTTGGAACCGACGGCTTCCGCGGCGAAGCAAATGTCAATTTAACGGTAGAGCATGCCTATAAGGTAGGCCGCTTCCTGGGCTGGTATTACGGACAGCGCGCGAAAAAGACCGCAGACAATCCGGAGGGACGCTGCCGCGTAGCCATCGGCAAAGATACCAGACGGAGCAGCTACATGTTTGAGTATTCCCTGGTAGCAGGTCTCACCGCCTCTGGCGCGGATGTTTATCTGCTTCATGTCACCACCACCCCAAGCGTATCCTATGTGGTACGCACGGAGGAGTTCGACTGCGGCATCATGATCTCTGCCAGCCACAACCCATACTATGACAACGGCATCAAGGTCATCAACGGCAAGGGCGAGAAGCTGGAAGAGGACGTTATCGTAGAAATCGAGCGCTACTTAGACGGGGAGATGGAAGAGCTTCCATTTGCTTTAAAGGATGCCATTGGCCGCACCACCGACTACGCTGCAGGCAGAAACCGCTACATCGGTTATCTGATCTCCATTGCCACCCGTTCCTTCAAGGGCAAAAAAGTGGCTCTGGACTGCGCCAACGGCAGCGCTTCCGCTATTGCCAAGAACGTATTTGATGCCCTGGGCGCAGAGACCCATGTCATTAACAACCATCCGAACGGCTTAAACATCAACACCGACTGCGGTTCCACCCATATCCATGTACTCCAGGACTATGTGAAAGAGTCCGGCTGTGACGTGGGCTTTGCTTACGACGGCGACGCAGACCGCTGTATCGCGGTAGACGAGAACGGCAGCGTGGTAGACGGAGACCTGATCCTCTACATCTGCGGCAAGTACATGAAGGAGATTGGCACCCTGCGCAACAACACCGTAGTCACCACCATCATGTCTAACTTCGGCCTTTACAAAGCATTTGACCGGGAGGGCATCTCCTACGAGAAGACCGCAGTGGGCGACAAATATGTCTACGAGAACATGTCCCAGTACGGCAACTGTCTGGGCGGCGAGCAGTCCGGCCACATCATCTTCAGCAAGCACGCCACCACCGGTGACGGCATCCTGACCTCCTTAAAGGTGATGGAAGTGATGCTGGAGAAGAAGGAAACTCTGGGCAAGCTGGCCTCTGAGGTGGAGATCCTGCCGCAGGTACTGAAAAATGTCCGCGTCAAAGATAAAAAGGAAGCACAGGATGATCCGGCAGTTCAGGCAGAAGTGGCAAAGGCCACCGAGACCCTGGGCGCAGATGGTCGTATCCTGCTCCGTCAGTCCGGCACCGAGCCGGTGGTGCGCGTCATGGTAGAAGCGCCGACCACCGAACAGTGCGAGATGCTGGTAGACCAGGTGATCGAGGTCATGAAGGCACAGGGGCATGTTCTGTAAAGAATCGGGATTTACAAGAGAACTTCCGGCTGTACATGGGTTCTTGTCACATCTGGAAAAATATGCTATTATATGGATTAACGTATCAAATTTTTCAGAAAAAGGAATGATGAAAGATGGGGCTGAATCAGTAGGATCAGTATTGTTCATTGTCCGCTTCTACGGCGTGATCGAGCGACTGCCCGTCATGGGCTGAGCACAGAATCTGCCGGAACTGCCAGAACAAACAGGCAGCAGCCGGAATACACCGTAATACAAAAACATCGCAGCATATAACAGGACAACGAACAAATTGGAGGAAATGAATTATGTTAAACATCGCTAAGTACAAAAGAAACCCGGTCGTACACTACCCGGAGCGCGAGTGGCCAGACAAGGAAATCGAGAAAGCGCCGATCTGGTGCAGCGTAGACTTACGCGACGGAAACCAGGCCCTGGTAGAGCCGATGGTAGTAGAAGAGAAGATCGAGTTCTTCAATATGTTAGTCAAGCTGGGCTTTAAGGAGATCGAGATTGGTTTCCCGGCAGCATCCCAGATTGAATATGACTTTTTAAGACAGTTAGTAGAGCGCAGACTCATCCCGGATGATGTCCGCGTGCAGGTTCTGGTACAGTGCCGTGAGCACCTTATCAAGAGAACCTTCGAGGCAATCCAGGGTATCAAGAAAGTAGTGGTCCATATCTACAACTCCACCTCTACCCTGCAGCGTGACGTAGTTTTCCATAAGAACATGGAAGAGATCAAGCAGATTGCTATCGAGGGCACTGAGCTGGTCAAGAAATATGCAAAGGATTACGACGGCGACTTAATGTTAGAGTACTCCCCGGAGAGCTTTACCGGCACCGAGCTTGATTACGCGCTGGAGGTCTGCACCGCTGTTCAGGATACCTGGGGCGAGGCAACTCCGGAGAAGCCGATCATCTTCAACCTGCCGTCTACCGTGGAGATGAACACTCCGAACGTATACGCAGACCAGATCGAGTGGATGCACAAGCACTTCAAGAACCGCGAAAGCGTGATCTTAAGCGTACATCCGCACAATGACCGCGGTACCGGCGTGGCTGCCACCGAGCTGGCACTCCTTGCAGGCGCAGACCGTGTCGAGGGAACCCTGTTCGGCAACGGTGAGCGTACCGGTAATGTAGATATCTTAAACATCGCCTACAACATGTTCTCCCAGGGCATCGACCCGAAGCTGGATATTGAGAATGTCCGCGAGATCGCAGAAGTGTACGAGCGCTGCACCAAGATGACCATTGACCCGCGTCATCCATACGCAGGAAAGCTGGTATTCACTGCATTCTCCGGCTCCCATCAGGATGCCATCAACAAAGGCTTACAGGCTCTCCATGAGAGAAACAGCCAGTACTGGGAGGTTCCGTACCTTCCGATCGATCCGTCCGACATCGGCAGACAGTACGAGCCAATCGTCCGCATCAACAGCCAGTCCGGCAAGGGCGGCGTAGCCTTCGTTATGGATACCTTCTACGGCTTCAAGCTGCCGAAGGGCATGCACAAAGAGTTCGCGGATGTCATCCAGAAGATTTCCGAGCAGCAGGGTGAGGTTGCTCCGGAGCAGATCATGGAAGAGTTCCGCAAGAACTACCTGGACAAGAAAGAGCCGATCCACTTCCGCAAGTGCCAGATCACCGATACCGAGTCTGCAGACGGCGAGTTTGCAACCCTTGCCAAGGTTACCTATACCGATCACGGCATGGAGAAAACCTTCGAGGGCGTCGGCAACGGCCCGATCGATGCGGTACAGCGCGGTCTGGAAGAAGCACTCGGCGTTCAGATCAAGGTTCTGGACTACAACGAGCACGCTCTGAACTCCGGTTCCAACGCACAGGCAGCATCTTATATCCATTTAATGGACAAGGACAGCGGCAAGGTGACCTACGGTGTCGGCGTAAGCTCCAACATCACCCGGTCCTCCATCCGCGGTATCTTCAGTGCAGTGAACAGACTGTTCTTCTCATAAAACTGAATTTTTGCAAATAAATATCCCGCATCCGATGAATCATCTCAGTCGGATGCGGGATATTTTGTGCTTACAATCTGTTTTGTTACATTGCCTACGGTCTTGGACCAGAGGTCAGTCCGGCCTTCAGCAGCCCATTGACGTAATTGGAACTGCTGCTGGAATTACTCTGGCTGTTGCCACCGGAAGGCGTGCTTCCATTGAAGCTTGGATCGCTTTTTCCGGTAGCCGGGCCGGTGGATACATATTCATTGTTACTGTTGTTATTACTGTTTGAGTTGAAGCTTCCGGGCGCAGTGCTGTTGCTGGTACTGGTACTGCCCGGAGTCGTGCCCGAGGAAGTGTTGTTTCCCGGAACAGTGCTGGAATTCGTATTGTTATTGTTGCTTACGTTTAGGGCATTCCCATTGCTGGTGGTGCAGGCACCATTCGCCGCAAAGGTATAGGAAACTCCGTCAATCTTCAACGTGGTGTTTGCCGCCATGCGCCCCTTGTCAGATGGGTTCAGGTAATAATAGGTTCCGTCAATCTGGACCCAGCCGGTAAGCTTGTGGCCGGAATTGTTGAAATAATAATAGGAATTCTCAATCTGCTTCCACCCGGTGGACATACGGCCATTCGCCGGATCCATATAGTAGCTGTTGGTACCGTCGCTGAGCCATCCGGTGAGCATTTTGCCGTCGGTGTGGAAATAGTAATAACCGCCGTCCACCTGCTGCCATCCGATTACCATCTTGCCGTCGCTGCCGAACATGTACCAGCTGTCCTTGATCTCCCGTGCGCTGTTTACCGTGCACTTGCCATCGTTTGGATCAAAATAGTACCAGCCGTTATCCATGTTCACCCAGCCAGTTGCCATGGCACCGCTGTCGCCCAAATAATAAAAGACGTTGTCAATGCTTACCCAGCCAGTGTGCATGGTGCCATCGGTCAGCATGTAGTAATATTTGCCGTTATCCTTCACCCATCCGGTCGCCATCACGCCGTTGCCCTGGAAGTAGTACCACTTGTTGTTGATCTTCTCCCAGCCAACGGTCATCTTGCCGGTGGATAAATTCAGATAGTAATAGCCGTTCTCCGTGTTGAGCCAGCCCTTGTGCAATTCCCCATTTGCGTCATAATAGTAATAAGTGCTGCCGTTCTGCTGCCAGCCGGTAGCGGCGTAGGCGGTCACGCCGGAAACCAGGGTCATGGCACCAATCAGCCCCGCCATGGCGGCTGTCGTAAATCGCTTTGTATATTTCATACCATCCTCCTAATCTCATATATTCTGATTATAGCATGGAGCCAATGGAAAATGGTAACATTTTTCTTACAACAAACATACTTTCTTATGATATTTCTTCGCGTACCGATACATGATGAGTGTATACTCCCCAAACTCCTCTCCGAGAGATGCTTTGTACACCGCCCACAGCGCCCACAAGAATCCGCCCAGGGCAATGTAAGAGTAAATGACCTTGCGTTCCAGCAATTCCGGCTCTCTTCCAAAGTAGATCTGCATCAGCTTTTCCACGGCGTTCTCGTCATAATAGGAATAGATGGCACACATGCTGATGTCTATGAGGGGATCGCACATACCGGCATACTCCCAGTCAATGAGCCGCACAGAGCCATCCGGCAGGAACAGGAAATTATCCGCCACGCTGTCAATGTGGGAGAGGATCTTCGGTCGCTGCAGGGCATCTAACTGGTCCAACAGCTCATTCATGTGGCTGCGTACCTCAGTGTAATCCTCAAACAGCGTGCCGCCATGGCCTGCGCAGAGTCCCTCGTAAAAGGCAATCCGCTCCCGCATATTAAATTCATGGTCCACGGTCAATTCTGATTCATGGAGCTTATGCAGAACCTCCATGCACCGGCTCACATCCTCCCAGCTGTCCGACCGGGAATTACGTGCTCCCTCATAATATTCCGCAATCTTGTAGCCAGTCTCCCCGTTCATATAGATGATATGCTCGGAAATGTTTAACGGCTGGATGACGCGGTATACATCTGCCTCTTCCTTCCGGTTGATAAGCAGCTCCGTACCAGGTCCCGGAATGCGGCAGATATAATGCCGTCCCTGAAGCTGAAACAGGAAAGACTTGTTGGTCATGCCGGATTTTAAGCAGCGGATGTCATGAATCTCAGACTCCGGAAGCTCAAAAACCCGGGAAACCAGCTCTAACGCCGTGTTATCCGAATGATTCTGATACCGCGGGTCAAACTGACGCAGCTCTTCTAGATTTTCAAACTCATAGATCTGGTTTTCCGGCTGTCGGTTGATATCCATCTCCAGCTCATCCAGATGTTCCATCAGCACATTCTCCCAGTAAAACTGCTCCGTACCCGGGGTGTGATAATACCGCTCCAGAAGCGGCAGGAATTTCTCGGAAAAAGTTCTGGAAAAGAACACTGGGCCATACATCACCCAGGAATCATGCCCGCCCACTTCCACATGGGTGATACGTCCCTTTTTATTATAGGAAAGACACCATTCAGAAGTATCTCCTTCCATATAAGAAGAAGCATACCAGGCGCCGCACTCGTAGGCGTGGAACATATTGTTCCGCAGCCAGTTGTCGGAAGAAAGAATGTACATATTCTTACCCGCCAGTACCTGCCGGGCCCGGTAGATGGTAGTCAGAGTATTCTTGGTGGCATACTCCGGGTTATAAAGCAGCTTCACCTGATACTTGTCGATCAGGTACTCAAACTTTTCCTTTAAATACCCCACGGCAATGGTAATGTCGGTAATGCCGACTTCATGCAGCTGTTTAATCTGCCGCTCAATCATCCGTTCTCCAAAGACCTCCAGAAGTCCCTTCGGTGTTTCAAAGGTCAGTGGCACAAACCGGGACCCAAATCCCGCAGCAATGATCAGCGCGCCGTCTACCTGAAACTGCTCCAAAAACGCGTCCCCAGCACCGGTCAGCTCATAGGTACCAGCCACACTCTTGCCCTGGGCAATGAGCCGCTGCTGCATGGCCTCCTTAATTAAAGTATTCACCGTTCCCACGGAAAACCCTGTTTTCTGTGCCAGATCCCGCTGGGTACTGCGGGGATCTTCCTTAATATAACGACAAATCAAACCAATCCGATCCATAAAAACCTCCATGACTGCGTATAGTTCCTTCACTGTAAAAAGAAAAACTGTTCAAAAAATAATAAAAAAAGAAATATATGAACAATATAGCACAAACCGATACACAGGTACAGCCTCCAAATGAGATTGTACTAATATTTATACATATTTCGCAAAAACTATAATTTCCGTAAGATTTTCGTAAGAAAACGCTTAGGGTTTCGTTATAGCATTTCCCAAAAAACTATACTATACTGTCATTGTGATGGAGAGATGGAAACTTCCAGAAGCAGTTACATAGAATTGCATTTATTCTTAAACATGGAAAAAATGTAAAAAACTATTGATAATTTGCCTTATAGGAAGTATAATCGTCTCGTAATGCAATTTAGGAATTTCGTAGCAAATTCAAAAAAGTAAAAA
>NZ_JBBMFJ010000007.1:0-111623 GCF_040096075.1 Ventrimonas faecis | reverse complement strand
TGTTTAATAGCATAAACTAATTATACCACGAACGCCGGGCTTTTCGAAGCTCGGCGTTTTGTGTTGGATATATAAAATGAGCTGCCGCACGTTAGTGCGACAGCCCCTTGTCCTATATTCAGAATTATATGTTCTTTTACAGTTTCCGTCAAGATATTTATCTTCTACACCAGATTCTTCATATCCTTAAACGCTGTCTGCTCCATCTTCTCGCGAAGGTCATTCCTGATCTTCGCGAAGTCCTCACGGACAAGCTTCTTTTCCTTTACGAGGCACTCACCCGCAACGTAAACATCTCTCACATTCGATGCAATCGCGCTGTACACAAGAGCCGAATACGGATCGTATACCGGGAACATATTCGGGGAGTCGGTCTCTACGAGGACGAGATCCGCCTGTTTTTCAGGCTCGATGGAACCGGTGATGTCACCGAGTCCCAACGCTCTTGCTCCCTCGATCGTTGCCATGGAAACAACCTCTTTTGCCGGGAATGCGCTGCGGTCACGGAGTTCATTTTTGTGGAAGTTCTCACACATCCGCATCTGGATGAACAGGTCTAACGTATTTCCGCTCGCCGGACCGTCGGTGCCGAAGCCGACGGATATGCCGTGCTTATGCATCAGTGACACCGGGGCTACGCCCTTTGCGGCCTTCGTGTTGGAGGCGATGCAGTGGGCCACGGACGCGCCATGTTTCGCGAGGATCTCCACGTCATGCTCCGTCGTGCGGATGCTGTGAGCCGTCAGCGTATTCGGACCGAGGACTCCGATATGTTCCATGAACTCAATGGGCGTCATGCCATACTGTTCCCTTAACTGGGTCATCTCGTAGTCCATCTCCGCCACATGAAGCGTAAATACGGTTCCCGCCTTTACATCCTCCTCATAGGCCCGCTTTAAGGTCTCCGGTCTGCAGGTCGTCGTTCCGTGGGGCGTGATCGCTCCGGAAACGCGCGGGTGATCTTTGTACGCTTCGATGAGTGCAATTCCACGCTCGATGGCCTCATCCGCGTTCTTACTGTCGCAGGAATCCTTTTCCATCACCGTCTCACCGGCGATTCCGCGGATCCCCATCTCGTCCATGACCTTCGCCACAGCTTCCTCGAAATAGTACATATCAAGCACCGTCGTCACGCCGGAAAGCAGCAGCTCACCGATGGCATATCTCGTGGAAAGACTGGCCATCTCCGCGTCCATTGCCTGATTCTCCATCGGAAGCAGGAACACCCGCAGGCGGTCCTTGCAGTCGTCCCCGAGACCGCGGAACGGGATCATTCCGAGGTGGCAGTGGGTGTTTACGAGACCCGGGATCACGATGGCGCGTTTCGCATCGATCTCTTCGAATGTCTCCCCGGGCTTTAAAATGCCCTGTGCAGTAAACTCCTGAAGCTTCTTTTCAAGGTCCTCCTCCGGTCCTGCTGCCAGGATCTTCGTGTCCTCAAACATTACATAACCATGATCCCAGACATCACCTGCCGCGTTCATTGTCACAATAATGCCGTTTTTGATAATCTTCTTCATCGTTCTAATTTCATCCTTCATATTTTTCAACCAACGGCACATGCTCCTGCCCCGGCACCGTCAGCAGCCCGTGATCTGTGAGCTTCAACTTCGGAGACACCGGAAGACAAAGCGTGGACATGGACATGATCACGTTGTTGTTCACATATCCAAGACCTTCCATCGCCGCCCGCACTTCCTTTAATTCCTGTCCAAGAACCTCGACTGGCTGATCCGACACGATGCCGCCGATCGTGAGTCTCGCCTCTGCCAGGGATCTTCCTTCAGAGAGCACCACATATGCCCCCTGGAGCTCCAGGACGCGCCTCTGGGCCAGTTTCATATCGTTCTCATCTGTTCCCAGGACAAACAGGTTATGGCTGTCGTGGGACCACGTAGTGGCCACAGCGCCCGGTTTCGTCAGCGCTCCTTCCACAAGACCATATCCGATATTTTCATTCTTGCTGTACCGCTCGAAAACGACTGCAAGGGAAAGTCCCGCCGACTTCCAGTCAAGCACACCGTCCTTCACCTCGACTCTGCGCTTCACCGGCGTGGTCGCCGTTCCGAAGGTGCCGATCTTCATGACATTGACTTCCGCCCATTTCGCGTCCGGATCTTCCGCCTTTAACACAAAGTCGGAGATCTCCGCCGGACGGCAGTTGATCGTGTGGTAAAAAGAAGCCGGGAAACTGCACGCCGCAGCTGCCACCGCACCACACACCTCATCAGCCTTACAGTACACGCACTCGCCTTTCTTATAAACCACAACCGGATCGATCCCATCCAGACTGTCCAGCAGCATAAAGTCTGCGATCTTTCCCGGCGCGATCATCCCTCTGTCATCCAGGTGCATCCGCCGCGACGGTGTCCAGGTCGCGCAGTAGATCGCCTTCTCCATCGGCATTCCTGCCTTCACAGCCGTCTCGATGATCTTGTTAAGATGTCCGGTCAGAAGCTTATCTGCCATCGTGTCATCCGTCACCAGCGCCACATTCTCATAGAGTTCATGGTCGCAGACGGTCTTCACGACCTCCGGCGTCAGGGATTTAAACTGCAGCTCCAGAAACATCCCAAGCTCCGTCTTCTCCATCACTGACTGCGGTGTCTGCTGGGTGTGGTCCGCGTCGACACCTTCATAGATAAAGCGGTTGAGGTCCTCCCCCGTAAGTCCCGGGCAGTGTCCCTCGATTCGGAGATTCTTCCCCGCGTTCCGGCACACATCAATGAGGTCCCTCGTCCGGCTCTCGCCTTCCGCTGAGAGGTCCTTATAGTTCATGATCTCTCCAAGGCAGAGAACTCCATCTAAGGATGCCATCTCAGAGATTTCCTTTACACCAAGTGACGCCCCGGCTGTCTCTAACTTCTCATTCGTCGCCGGTACACTGGACGGGATCGCCCAGAAGATATCCTGCTTCGTCTTCTGTGCCATAAATGCCCGGATGCCGTCCATGCCGAACACGTTCGCCATCTCGTGGGCATCGGCAACCACCGTTGTTACTCCATATGGAAGCGTGATCCTTGAAAACTCGCCCGGATATGTCATCGAGCTCTCGATGTGCATATGGATATCCACGAGACCAGGCAGCATGTATCTGCCTTTGCCGTCGATCTCCCGCACTCCCGGATATGAAATTGCAGGGGAAATGCAATAAAACTTTTCCCCTGCAACTGCCACATCCCGCTTTTCAAAACACTGTCTGAAGGTCTGATAGACCATGACATTTTTCAGAATGAAATCGGGTCTCATATAAAATTCCTCGTTATTAGTTGTTGATCGTTCTGTTCCACTGGTCGATCCAGTTATTTAAGATCGGGTTTACAAAAGCATAGTCAACAACCTTAACTTTTGCAGCCTTGTCGCCGTAGGTCATATCCTTGGACTCTTCCTCAGTGAATGTAACGTCCTTGTTTGTCGGTGCCTCGTTTAATGCCTTACCGGTCTTTGTCTGAAGCTCCTCGCTGATACGGTAGTTGATGTACTCGTAAGCAAGCTCTTTGTTCGCACAGTTCTTTGTTACGTTGATGGTGTTGAAGTTAGCGTAAGCTCCGTCCGGTGTAACGTAAACAAGTGTCGGGTTAGCGGCTACGATCGTCGGAACACCGAAGTCACCGACAACTGCTGCAGCAACCTCACCGGATGTGAACATGTTGATCAGGTCGGAAGACTTTGTGTAAGTCTTAACAAGATTCGGCTTTAAGTCCGCAAGCGCCTTGAAAGCTGCCTCGCCGTTGTCTGTTGTTACGTCAACGCCGGCGTGGTCGCTTGCAACGTAAACCATAGCCGGTCCGAATGTTGTTGTGATCTCCGGGATGGAAACCATGCCTGCAAGACGCTCGTCCCAAAGGTCATCAAAGCTTGTGAGCTCAAATCCTGTAAGCTCCGGGTTGTAGATGATGCCGATGCTGTTGATGGTGTACGGAACACCCTGTCCTGCCTCTGCAATCTCCTTTGCAGCCGGAATCAACTTCTCAGCGTTCGGGATCTTGCTTAAGTCGATCGTATCGAAAAGTCCCTCGTCAGTGCCCTTCGCTGTCATAGCCTGGGAGAGCTCGATCACATCGATGGTGGAGTTCGGGTCTGCCGCTAACTTTGTATAACGGTCGTTTGTACCGCCTGTCTCAGTAACGATCTCACAGTTGAACTCGTTCTCAAACGGTGTGTAAACTTCCTCTTCGGAAATGTCTTCGCTGAGGCCGTATGTGGATAATACGAGCTTCTGTGCGTCTCCGGAAGCTGTCTTTGTCTCCTCTGCGGAAGAAGCTGCCTCAGAGCCTGCTGCCTGGCTTCCTGCTGCTGTGGTCTCTGTTGTGGATGCGCCGCCGCAGGCGGTAAGCATCATTGCTGCGCAAAGTACAACTGCTGCTGTTTTTTTCATGGTTTTTCTCCTCTTTCTCTCTTTTTGAGATAATGTTTTGCAGCCACCCGGCAGGTCCGTGCATTCCGCACAGGCTGCACAAATGGGCAGTTGCATATTTTCCCGCATGAATATGGGTCTGTTCCGGAGCTTTCCGTCCATATCCCCCACATTCAGCGATGGTTCACTTATTTGTTTTCCATCCGGAGAACAATTCGATCTTTCCGGTTCTCCCTTCGGCGCATGACCTGCGCCCCACGATCTCTGTCCCTATCTTCTCACCAGGATCAGCTTATCCTTCGGCAGATACAGCCGGATCTCCTCGCCCTCTTTGTAAACATGGTCAGTTCCCATATTTACCTTCAGGACACCGGCGGAAGTCTCCACCTCATACTGGTAGCTCTTTCCGAGGAATGTGCGGACACCGATCTTACCGCTCAAGACATTCTCAGTCTGAACCTCATCAGCCAGGCAGATATCATCCGGGCGGATCGTTCCCGCGAAGTTCTCGCACTCGAGATCCATGGAAGTTAAGAACTCGCTTCCATCCGGTGCTGTGTAAACGCCGTCCTGCTTTTTCGCAAGCTCAAGGAAGTTCTCGAAACCGATGAATCTTGCGACAAACTCTGTCGCCGGTCTCTTGTAGATGTTCTCCGGTGTGTCGAACTGCTCGATGACACCGCCGTTCATAACGGCTACCTTGTCGGAGATGGAAAAGCACTCTTCCTGGTCGTGTGTAACAAATAATGTGGTGATTCCAAGGCGCTTCTGAAGTCTCTTGATCTCCACACGCATGGAAAGTCTTAATTTCGCGTCAAGGTTGGATAACGGCTCATCCAAGAGCAGTAACTTTGGCTCGATGACAAGCGCTCTCGCGAGGGCAACTCTCTGGCGCTGTCCGCCGGACATCTGCTTCGGGAAACGGTCGGCAAGCTCTGTGAGACCGCAGACCTCAAGGATCTCTCTGACCTTCCTGTCGATCAGGTCCTTATCCATCTTTCTTGTTCTGAGTCCGAACGCTACATTGTCATAAACACTTAAGTGCGGGAACAGGGCGTAGCTCTGGAATACCAGGCCGAATTGACGCTTGTGGACCGGGACCTTTGTCATGTCCTCACCATCTAATGTGAAGGTTCCGCCCTGCGGGTCGATAAAGCCTGCAACGACGCGGAGTGTCGTGGACTTACCGCATCCGCTGGGTCCTAAGAGGGATACGAGCTCGCCCTCCTCGACTTCCAGATTCAGCCCTTTTAAGATCTGTTTCTTTTTATCGTAACTTACATCGATTCCATTTAAACTCATAAAAGCCATGGTCATATTCTCCTTATTTCGCCAGGGCTGCGATACCCAGTGTGCGGTCTACGATCACCATGATGATCACGGTAGCTGCCATTAAAAGTACGGAAACCGCCGATACAGTCGGATCATAGTTGTATTCAATATAGTTCATCAGTGTCGACGGGAATGTCGAAACGCCCGGTCCGGATAAGAACATGGACACCGGAATGTTGTTGAAGGAATTGATGAACGCCAGCATGAACGCGGAAGAGATACCGGATGTTACATTTGGAAGAACGACCTTGAAGAACGCCGCTCCCTTCGGGCATCCGAGGCTCCACGCCGCCTCCTCGATGGAAAAGTCGAACTGTTCCATTGCGGAACCGACAACGCGGATCACATACGGAAGTGTTACCATAAAGTGTCCTGCCAGAAGTCCCGCAAATACCGGGATCCGGAGTGTCAGGATCAGACACTGGTACATGATAAAGCCGATTACAATTCCCGGAACGATGGTCGGGGAAAGGAAGATGGACTTTAATAACTGCTTTCCTTTTAAACCGGATCTCGCCAGCGCATAAGCCGCCGGGATTCCGACCAGAAGAGAGATGCATGTCGCGAGGAGCGCGACCTCAAGGCTGGTCAGGAATGATCTGCGGAAAGACTTTAACGCGAACACGTTCGCGAACCATTTCGTCGAGAAGGACTCGATCGGGAATGTGATGGCGCTTCCGCCGCCGAATGCCGTTACGGTGATGATCAGTAACGGGATCATCAAAAATGCAAATACGATCGCTGCCCATATGGTCAGCACTTTATTTTTACGCATAATCTTCACCTCTGCGGTCCAGCCGTGCGGCCAGAGCGTTAAATCCTTTGATCACAACCAGGGTTACAACGATCATGATGAGGGCGATCACGGACGCGCCGGTCCAGTCACTGACGGACATCGCTCTCTGATAGATCAGGGTCGCCATGACCATGTTGCTGTTGCCTCCCAATAACTGAGGCGTCGTGTAAGCGGTCAGGGTTCCGGTAAATACCAGAATACCGCCGACGATGATTCCCGGAAGACTCATTGGGAAAATGACTTTCATGAACGCTTCCGTTCTTGAAGCTCCGAGGCTCTGCGCCGCCTCCATCATGTCATCATCAATATTTTCCATAACACCGGCAACCGTCACGATCATCAGCGGAAGGAACAGGTAGACAGAACCAATGATGATGGAAAAATCAGTGTAGAGAAGCTTCATCGGCTTCTCGATCAGTCCCATAGCGATCATTGCCTTGTTGATGATCCCGTTGCTGCCGAGAATATTGATCCATGCAAAGCTTCGAATAACGGAGTTTGTCATCATCGGGAAGATCGACGCAGAGAGAAGAAGTCCTCTCCATTTCTTATCACAGCGGCTGATGAAATACGCCGTCGGGATACCCCCCACCATGCAGACGAAGGTGGTGATGACCGCGATCTTCACGGTTCTCAAAAAGATCTTTCTGTAATACTCGTCCTTAAAAAAGTCCACGTATGCGCTGAACGGGTAATCTCCCGTAAACACACTTGGAACCAGGACGCGAAGCAGCGGGATCATCAGGAACAGAAATAAGATCACCAGTCCCGGAACCAGCATGCACCATGCACTGCTCTTTTTCATTGGTTTGCCCCTTTCTTAACTGTGCGTGATAAATTTTAATTAGCGCTTCTTATAAATATTTATTTTTTTATCAATTACACTTATATTTTACATTCATTATAAAAAGTGATATACTATACGTCAAATACATATTATCTATAATTTTTATGCAGTAAAGCTATGAGGAGGCCCCTGTATGGAATTAAAAGAAGCCCGCTATATCCTGGCGATCGCCCGCCACCAGAGCATCGGCAAAGCCGCCGAATCCCTTTATATCTCCCAGCCATCCCTGAGCAAGTACTTAAAGAACCTAGAAGAGCGTCTCGGCGCTCCGCTGTTCAGCCGCCACGAAAATCGCTACTACCCGACCTACATGGGTGAACGCTACCTCCACTACGCCGAACAGATCGTTGCCTGCGGCGATGAGTGGATGCAGGAATACGACGATATCGCTCACCGCCAGCGCGGCCGTTTAAACATCGCCGTGCCGATCATGATGGGCAGCACGCTGATCGAACCGATGCTGGCACCGTTTCATAAACGATACCCCTATGTGACCTTAAATATCATGGAAGCAGTAAATTTCATTGCGGAGAACAGTCTGGAGACCTCATCCATCGACCTGACCCTCTACAATATCCATGAATTTCCCGAAACCATGGACTACCAGATCCTGCGCTTCGAGGAGATCGTCCTGGTCCTGCATGAAAACCATCCTCTCGCTGCAAAAGCCATCACCCGTCCTGGCTTCCGCTACCCGTGGCTGGATCTTTCCCTATTAAAAGAGGAAAACTTCATTCTCCTCTACCCGGACCAGAACACCGGTGGCATCGCCCTGGATCTCTTTAAAGAGTATAACATCAATCCACCGATCTCTCTCCACACGAGAAACTCCTCTATGTCGATCCATCTGGCTATGGACGGCGTCGGCGCTGCCTTCGCCCCGGAGAGCTATTTCCACCATGAAAACCAGTACACCGGAAACCGCGCCCTCTGTTTCTCCGTCGGCCACAGACCGGCCCTCACAACTACCATCGCCGCCTATCGGAAAAACCGGTATCTGCCGCAGCATGCGAGAGATTTTCTGGAAATGATCCGGGAATATTGCCGGGAGAAATAAAACGACCGCACACCATAAAAAAAGGCGGACACTATATTTGCATCTGCTCCTTTCGCAAAAAACAAGCAGCCACACACCGCAGCGCATGACTGCTATGTAAAAAGTTCGGAAAGGATTTTTGCAACCTGACACAATTTTCTGTTCTACAATCTCCGTCATAATAAAAATGGGGCTGTCGCACTAAGTGAAAATTAGTGCGGCAGCACTTTTTTGTAAATAGGGTAGAGGAAGAATAAATTTCTCGCCCCTCCCATTGAACCGTACGTACGGGTCTCGTATACGGCTCTACCATTACTGATACCGACTTGTGGTTCGCTACACTTGGCGGTAAATACCCGTGACTGGACTTGCACCAGCAAGATTAGTGCCATGCTTGGCACACAAATAAGAGCTATCTGACTTTCTCGTCATCAGATAGCTCTTTTAACAAATATCCCGAAGTTTCACTTAATAACCTCTCTTTCTTTTTATTCTTTTTTCAAAGTGCTATGGGCCTCTGCCTTTCATTGGAATCTCCCTCCTTCGATTACATCTATGTAAACTCGTTAAGAGATTTTTGTGTGGTAAGATTTAGTAACCCATTGGACCGTCCTCCGTTTTCTGAAGCTTTGTTTTTGTTGTCTTTATTGTACGATATTAAGTACAATTTGTCAAGCATTATTTCTAATTATTTTCTTGTTTTTCTTTTATTTTCTGAATATATTGTTTGTATTATTTATTTTTTAGATACAAAAAGGACATCTCATCCGAAATGCCCTGTGCCGTATCATATCTTCTCCGCTTTCTCCGCACTTTGTCCGCAGCGTCTAAGCAGGTTCTCCGCATAATCCGGGCATTCCTGCACTCTGCGCGCGCTGTCCTGATAATGCAGCTGCTTTTCCTGATACATCAGCCGTTCCGCCCGGTGAAGCAGCTCGTCCGCATCCGTGCTGCCGCCATCCCACAGATAGCCGAAGGCGGCCAGTTCCTGCTCTTCCTTTTTCAGGCGCTCCCTAAGAAGTTCTGCCTGTCGGATAAATTCTGTTTCCTGCATTTCCGGACAGATCACAACAAATTCATCTCCGCTGATTCGGTAAAGCTGGTCTTTCGCGAAATACTCCCTGCAAACCTCCGCCAGATGACGGAGTGCCTGATCCCCGTATTCATGACCGTAGGTATCGTTTAAATATTTCAGCCCGTTTAAATCCGCAAAGGCCACCCCCACTGGCACCGGATGTTCCAGAAGATGATTCATCATGCGGATATAGGAAGTATTATTCCGGATTCCAGTCAGCTGATCCTGATAACTCAGATGAAACAGGTAGTCCTGAACCTTCTTCTTCCAGATTTCCGCCGCAAGAACACGGGCAATATCCGAAAGCAGATCTCTGTCCGAAGCAACTGCGCTGCCGTGCACTACCAAAAGTTTTCCGTACAGTTTCTCTTCAAAAATAACAGAGGCCGCAAAATTCCCTGCTCCCCCCACGTTTGTTTTCTCTGATTCCGCCAATCTTCCAATACTGTCCGGCTTCCCGGCATCCGCGTCCCCGCACTCACAGAACTGCACCTGCTCTGCTGCATAATACTGACGCAGCAGTTCCAGTACCTGCGGCAGCACTTCCCGGTAATCTGCAGCCAGTGCCAGTAATTCTATGCATTTACTTTTTGTGCGGGCTGCCTGCAGCGCTGCAGACGGATCCGCCGCATTTTCGTGACTCATTCTTATGTTCTCCGTGTTTTTGTTCCTAAAAAAATAACGTTTTTCGTTTCAAATCAAGCAATTACCCTCATTATATCATTTATAGATATAATCATCAATCTTTATAGATGTAATTTTTTCAGAATAAATTTGTTATCCTATCTCTATATCTAAAGGGAGTAACTCGCATGGACATCGGAACAAGAATCAGCTTTTTCAGGAACAAAAAACAATACAGCGTAAACCGGCTCGCAACTCTGGCGGGTATTTCCCAGAGTTATCTGCGGGATGTGGAATTAGGAAAAAAGAACCCCACAGTCGAGGTTCTTTCTTATATCTGCGACGCCCTGGATCTTTCTCTGCGGGATTTTTTCGATGACACACTGGAATCCCGTTTCTGCCAGGATCCGCTGCTGACCCGGATCTACCGGATGAGCCCAGAGCAGCGGAACGCGCTTCTTCAGTTTTTAGACTGCATGGATCAATAAGACCTGCAGCATTACCGCACCGAAAAGCTCTTCTCCTCTGTCTCTAACGGAATCTCCTCCGTATCCATCCACTCGATGGTAATAAACTGGTTATGGTTCAATCCCACCAGCAGCTTGTTGATCATATATTCGCTTCCCTGAATCTCCAGGAGCACGGTTCCATCGTACTCATTGCGCACCCAGCCGGTCAGGCCCAGGGACTGGGCAAGGTATTTCGCGGTGTAGCGGAAGCCCACGCCCTGCACGCGGCCGCGGAAAATAATGCGTTTTCTTACATCTGCCATAATTCCCTCCTACAAAGAATATTCTTTCAGCTGTTTCCTTCTCTCCAGGTAATCCGGACAATACTTCTCCACCTCCGCCCAGAACTCCCTGGAATGGTCCATATGGCGCCTGTGGGCCAGTTCATGGATTACCACATAGTCCAATAGCTCATCCGGCAGAAACGCCAGCTGGTAGTTGAAATTCACGTTGCCCTTCGCGCTGCAGCTGCCCCAGCGGGTCTTCTGGTTCTTTACGGTAACATAACCGACTGTCACGCCCATTATCTCACAGTAGTGCCGCACCCGCTTTCCGATTTTCAACTGGATTTTCATCCGGTCCGTTTTGCTTAAAAGTTCCGGCGGCGGTGCCGGTGTGCTCTTCCGGTTCTCCTCACGCTCTGCCATGACCGCTGTTTTCTCCAGGATCCAGCTTCGGTGGTTTTCCACAAAAGCCTTCAGCTCCCGGTCGGAAACGCGGGTCGGAATCCGGGCCAGAACCGTATTGGCATCCCGCACCTCCAGGCCAAGGCTTTTTCTGGCGGAGCGGATGACCGAAATGCGGATTTCTCCCAGGCCAGCCGCTTCCTTTATGCTCAATTCTGTTATCATAATCTGCATCCCTTTCTGCTGCTCTTTCCATCATAACACAAATCCACAGAAAACAAAACACGGGCCGGGTGACAGTTCCATCACCCGGCCCGCATAATATCAGCGTAAAGCCATTCCCTATTAAATTTATTTCCGGAATGCTGCTACCAGTGCCTCAGCATCCTCATAGTTCTGTGCCTTCAGCTCACTGATGAACCAGTCGTCAATTCCGTCTACCGCGTTTTTAAAGGAATCAATGTCCAGATCCTCGTACGGAGTGATGGTCACGCCGTTTTTCGTGGTCCAGCGGCTCATGATCTCCTCGTCTCCGGCACGGTTGATCTCACGCTCGTAGCGGGTTGCCAGAGCGCCACACTCGTCGATGACAGCCTGCTGCTCCGGTGTCAGCTTGTCGTAGATTTCCTGGTTGATACAGAAGAACAGGCAGTCGTAGTTTGCGTTCCATAAGGAGCAGTACGGCTGTACTTCCTGTACGCTTGCGGCATCGATTGCCGGAAGCGGGTTCTCCTGACCCTCTACGGTCTTCTGCTGCAGCGCCGTGTAGGTCTCGGACCAGTTCATATTGGTGGCATCTGCGCCCCAGCGCTTATAGCACTCCATGAGCAGGTTGCTGCCCGCTACACGGATTTTCAAGTTTTTCATATCATCCACGGACTTGATCTCACGGACGCTGTTGGTCAGCTCACGGAAACCATTCTCCGCAATGCCCATGCAGTGCAGGCCATACTCGTTTAAGATGTCTTTTAACATCTCACCGGCCTCACCGTCTAACATGGCATCTGCGTCCTCCACAGAATCAAACAGATACGGCAGGGATACCACGTTGAAGCGCGGGTCAAATGCGGAGTAGATTAAGTTACTGTGCATGGAGATCTGAACCGGATCACCGTCGATCAGCGCCTGAATACCCTCGGACTGGTTTCCGTTGGTCAGCTGGTCTGCTGCGTATACGTTGACCTTGATCTTGCCGCCGGTTGCCTTTTCTACCAGCTCACCGAACTTGCGGCCGCCCTCAGCCCAGGTACTGGTCTCGGTGGTGGAGCAGGTGAAGTTCCAGGTCTGCTCTTCCCAGCCAAGATCGCTGTGATCCTCTACAGAATCCGCGCCAATGCTGCTGCCGGATTTCTCGGTAAATGCCGCGATCAGGTCTGCTGCATCCATATATCCCTGGTTTTCCAGCTCGTTCTGATACCACTCAGCCACGCCGGATACGGCATTCTTGAAGGAATCAATATCCATATTCTCGTACTTGGTAATGGTTACGCCGTTGTCATTCTGCCAGCGGCTCATAATTTCCTCATCACCGGCACGGTTGATGTAACGCTCGTAATCAACGGCCTTCATGCCAGCCTCATCCACAACAGCCTGCTGCTCCGGAGTTAAGCTGTCGTACAGTTTCTGGTTGATGCAGAAGAACAGGCAGTCGTAGTTTGCGTTCCATAAGGAGCAGTACGGCTGTACTTCCTGTACGCTTGCGGCATCGATAGCCGGAAGCGGATTCTCCTGGCCCTCTACGGTCTTCTGCTGCAGCGCCGTGTAGGTCTCGGACCAGTTCATATTGGTGGCATCTGCGCCCCAGCGCTTATAGCACTCCATGAGCAGGTTGCTGCCCGCTACACGGATTTTCAGGTTTTTCATATCATCCACGGACTTGATCTCACGGACGCTGTTGGTCAGCTCACGGAAACCATTCTCCGCAATGCCCATGCAGTGCAGTCCATAGTCACTTAAGATGTCTTTTAACATCTCACCAGCCTTGCCGTCTAACATGGCATCAGCCTCCTCGACAGAGCTGAACAGGTACGGCAGGGATACCACGTTGAAGCGCGGGTCAAATGCAGAGTAAATTAAGTTGCTGTGCATGGAAATCTGAACCGGATCACCATTCATCAGCGCCTGAATACCCTCGGACTGGTTTCCGTTGGTCAGCTGGTCTGCTGCGTATACATTGACCTTAACCTTTCCTCCGGTTGCCTTCTCCATGAGTTCGCCGAACTTGCGGCCACCCTCAGCCCAGGTACTGGTCTCGGTGGTGGAGCAGGTAAAGTTCCAGGTCTGCTCTTTCCAGTCTAAATTACTGTAATCACCGATCTCATCAAAATCTTTGCTGCCGCCGTCCTTTTCGCTATCTGCCTGACTGTCAGAGGAAGCCACAACGGTTCCACTGTAAGAACCCTCTCCTGCCAGTGCCTTCGGAAGGAAGGTGGAAACAGACGGTACATAGGTGATCAGAAGCAGAACCAGAATGGAAGCTCCGATCATCGGCATAACGGCACGGGAAATCTTCGGAATGTCCACTTCCATGCCTTTTTTCAGTTTTACGGAAATCGCAACAAACAGGTTTACGCCAACCGGCGGTGTTACCTGACCGATTGCCAGGTTTACCGTTGCCACGATACCGAACGCTACCACATCGTAGCCCAGGGCCTTACATACCGGCAGCATGATCGGGATGAAGATGTACATCGCGGAGTTTGCGTCGATGAAGCAGCCTGCGATCAGGAAGATCACGTTCACGATCAGAAGGAAGGTGAACTGGTTGTGGGCAATGCTTCCCAGCAAATCGGATGCCGCCTGGGCAATACCAAATTTAGTACATACAAAGGAGAACAGGGACGCGCTTGCTACAATGAGCATGATGCCGCCGGTGGTCTTTCCGGACTCCACCAGAAGTCCCCGCAGGTCCTTAAAGCTTACTTCCTTGTAAATGAAGATGCCGACAAACAGGCCATAGACTACGGATACGGCTGCTGCCTCAGTCGGGGTAAAGATGCCACCGTAAATACCGCCCAGAATGATGACCGGCATCAACAGTCCCCAGAACGCATCCTTGAATGCCTCCCAGCGCTCTTTGCCGCTGGCGCGCTTCTGGCTGGACTGAATGTTATTCTTGCGTGCCTCGATCATAACCACAATGACTAAAGCCACGCCCATTAAGATACCCGGAACGATTCCTGCGGTGAACATATCCGCAATGGAAACACCGGTGATGGATGCGTAAACCACGAACGCGATACTCGGCGGAATGACAATGGCGATGGAGCTGGCCGTTGCCATAAGCGCCGCGGAGAACGATGCGGGGAAGCCGCCCTGCTCGATCATGGCCGGGATCAGTACTGCACCCAGGGCCGCCACGGTAGCCGGGCCGGAACCGGAGATCGCGCCAAAGAAGCAGGCTACGATAACGCACACAATAGCAATGCCGCCTCTTCTGTGTCCGACACAGGTGTTAACGAACTTGATCAGGCGCTTGGAAATGCCTGCCTTCGCCATAATGTTGCCGGATAATACGAAAAACGGAATAGCAAGCAGCAAAAACTTACTGATGCCGGAATACATGTTGGTTGCAACGATCGTTAAGGATGTTCCGGAATACAGAATCGCGCATACGGAAGAAAGACCGAGGCAGATTCCGATCGGAATACCCATGATCAGGAAAATGAAAAAGGAAACAAACAATACTGCACTGATCATTTGTCATCGTCCTCCTTTCCACAGCTGTCAAGATAAAACTCAATAAAATGCAGGATCATGCAGGCTGCGCCGATCGGCACGAAGGACCAGAAGATCCACTCTGGCCAGTTCAGCACGAAGGTGCGCTTGCCGTTCTGCATCTGGGTGATGACCTTATCCAGGCCATACTTGAATAATACTGCGGTAAACGCTACGGAAAGAATGGTGCTGAGAAGCAAAAACACCTTTCTCACCTGTGCCGGAAGACGGTCTGTGAGAAGTGTCAGATTGACCAGTTCCCCTTCCCGGCATGCCAGCGCTGCGGCAAGCAGCGTGATCAGTACGAAAACGGCAACAACCAGTTCCTCGGTAAATGACCAGGACTGATGAATGACTTTTCGTGAAAATACATTTCCCACTGTCAGGACCAGAATCAGCACGGTTGCGATTTCCAGCACCAGCTTTTCCAGGCCTGCGAGGGCATTCATAAGTTTCTTGTAGGTTTTCATATACCCTTAACCCCTTTCCCTTTGATGTGATACCTCATAACAGGGCATAATTCCCCTGTTACAATTTTTCAGAGTACTACTTGTTCTGTTTTGTTTCGGAATTCTGGCATACAAAGAACCTGCTGTCGGCAGTCACTCAATGTATAGATTAAATTTAAGATTTTCAGACATCCAGAATGCGGAAGGCCTGCTGTCGGCAGTCGCCCCGCGCAATTGGAGATCAGGTAATCTGCAGATACGCCAATGGCGCATTCTGATATTCAGAATAAAAAATCCGCCCCTTTTCAGGGACGGAAATCTTCTCTGTTTTGAAACCACCCTGTTTCATGTAAGAAACAGATACAAACATGTGTACCGGTATCTTGCTCATTATTACTTTCATATCTGTTCAGTACCTTCTCAGATACGAGCAAAAATCCATTCCAGATCGACTTCGTCGATGGGATTTTTGCCTGCCCGCTTATGTTTTCTTACGGTCAGCGCAGCAAGTGCGCAGACCTACCGGACAGTTGTACTTTTTTCTCAGTAAAGCACTAACAGCATAATGATACACTATTTTAAAACTATCGTCAATTCTAAATTTTTTATAAATTCTTTGTGCATTGCACGAAATTTAGTAATGTTATTTTACCTATTATCCACCTTCTCCGGATACATATCATGATTTGCCATACGGTTGAATGCCACATCTTCCCACTTAGTTCCTGGCTTTCCATAATTGCAGTATGGATCAATGGAAATTCCACCACGGGGTGTGAATTTACCCCACACTTCAATATACTTTGGCTCCATCAGCTTAATCAAATCCTTCATAATCACGTTCACGCAGTCCTCGTGAAAATCCCCATGATTACGGAATGAAAACAGGTACAGCTTTAAGCTCTTGCTTTCCACCATTCTCTCGCCTGGGACATACGAAATAATAATGTTTGCGAAATCAGGCTGCCCTGTAATTGGACAGAGACTTGTGAATTCCGGGCAGTTAAACTTCACGAAATAATCATTTTCTGGATGTTTGTTTACAAATGTTTCAAGCAGGCCAGGGTTGTAATCTGTCTCGTAATTGTTCTGCTGGTTGCCTAATAATGTTAAATTCTCTTTTTCTCTCATAGCTTTCTCCAATTTTTAGTTTATTGCAGGGTCACTTACCCCATTTGCTGCAAATGCAGCCGCTCTGTCGATACAGGTTCCACATTTGCCGCAAGGCACATCCTTTCCTTCATAGCAGGACCATGTAAGCTCGTATGGTGCGTTAAGCTCTAAGCCCATCTTCACCACCTCCGCCTTAGTCATATTCACAAATGGCGCCTCCACCTTTAACTGATGTCCTGAGCCCTCAAAAATTGCCTGATTCATAGCATCATTAAACATCGGTGAACAGTCTGGATAGGCAAAACCGGCTGAATCATCTGCATGTGCGCCATAAAGAATCACGCTACAGTCCTTGCTTAGTGCAATGCTTGCCGCCGATGAAAGAAACAGTCCATTTCGAAATGGCACATAGGTGCTTACAGGCTTTTCGCCCTCCGTCTTTTCAATCTGCTTGGCATAACTCTCCTCTGGAATTTCCTCTGTAGACTGCTGCAATAAAGAGCAGTTGCTATATTGAAAAATCTTACTCAGATCCAAGAATAACTGCTCAACTCCGTAAAATGCAGAAACTGCCTTTGCCGCCTGAATTTCTTTATCGTGCTTCTGTCCATAAGAAACTGACAGAGCAATTACATTGTCCTTTCCATATCGGCTCACTGCCAATGCCAGTGCCGTAGTGGAATCCACGCCACCGCTTGATAATACTAATGCTTTCATAACTCATCTCTCCTATCTTAGATACATTTGTAATGCTGCATCCTCCTTAAAGCTTCCTCTTAACTCTACAGTCATTGTTCTCGTGTTGTTTTTCTTAATTCCTCTTGCCGACACACAGCTGTGATATCCTTCAAGCACCACTGCAACATCCTCGCTTCCTGTTATCTCTGCCATAATGTCCGCAATATCCTGACCGATTCTTTCCTGTAACTGCAGTCTTCTTCCAACCATATCGCATATTCTTGCAATCTTTGATAAGCCTATAACCTTCCCATTAGGAATGTACGCAACTGTTGCCTTCAAATCATACATAAGTGCCATATGGTGCTCGCAGTAAGAAAACAGGTCGATGTCCTTCATAACTACAACCTTTGAAGTATCAAGCTCCTCAATTCCATCCTCAAATGTCTTATCAAACATCTGCGCAATTTCGTGATTGGAGTAATTCATCCCAAGAAAGACCTCCTCGTACATCTTCGCGACTCGCTTTGGTGTATCCTTTAAGCCCTCCCTCTCGGGGTCGTCGCCCAACGCAACAAGAATCCCTCTAATATGCTCCTCAATCGCTTTCGTATCTATCATTATACGCCCCTTTCCTCCGGGTCCCAGATTACCTTATGCATCTGAATCTGAAGACGCACGTCATTCATCCTTTTACTGGTCATGAAATTCACGATTTCCACTGGCTCAATTGAACCAAATACTGGACTTATGAATACCTGGCACCTTTCTGTCAGATGAAATTTTCCAATTATTTTCTCTGCACATTCCAAATCCTTGACACTGCCCGAAACAAACTTGACTGTGTCCTGCTTTCTTAGAGCTTCCATATTGGAGAGAAGCATTTTCTCCTCACAGCCGCTGGATGGCAGCTTGTAATCCATAGTAAGGCTAAGCTTTTCTTTTGAAAATGCATTGGCAAGGGGAGCAATATCAACAGCCCCATTAGTTTCTATCTCTACTCTGATGTCCGATTTATTCAATAACTTTTCTACTAAACTTCTAATATCCTTCTGTAATAAAGGCTCTCCCCCTGTCAGCGTCACATTTTTAATGCCTGTCTCACTGACATATTCGCAAATATCATCCGGCGAAAGCTCCTCATAATCACAAGCTGGCTCATTGGCCCACTTTGTGTCACAGTAGGAGCAGTTTAAGTTACAGCCCTTGAATCTGATAAACACCGCCAATTCTCCGGCTCTTCTTCCCTCTCCATTAATACTTATAAATTTCTCAACAACTTTCATATTAGTTTCTTTCCTTTATTCTTCGTATGCTGCCAGGTTATTAGGTGTCTCATATACTTCCACCCTGTGGATTGGAAAGCCTTTTTCACTCATCAGCTCATAGAAATATTTTGAAAAATGCTCCGCAGTAGGTCTGAAACCAACTTCAATCATACGAAACTCCTCCGCCTGTAAAGCAGCAATTGTCGCACCTTTAAGAGAACCTTTTTCATAAATCAAGCTGTGGTCAAAATCATTACAGATATCCTTCAAGGCATTTTTTAAATCAGAGAAATCCACAAGCATTCCTCTTGTCTGCCCTTCATCCTTTAACTGGTCTGCTGCTATTTCAACAACAACTCTCCAACGGTGTCCATGAAGATTCCTGCATTTTCCGTCATACCCTTTAAGAAAATGTGCAGAATCAAAGCTGCTCTCGGTTTTTAAATAATACATACTAATATCTCCTATATAATCTGGGAATTATAAAAACAGAATTGCTTAGAAAAGAACGTGCCCCACTATGAGCACATATAGAAAGCCCTGTAAATGTATACACACCTACAGGGCTAAATTACATAAAAAGTCTTCTTAGCAGCCCTGGTTTTATTTAACGACAGGATGGTACAAACGAACTGTCGCGCATTTTTATGCGATATGTCTATTATAAGTATTTTTCTGGATATGTCAATCTAAATTTCCCCCAGCAGCTGCACTATTTAAAGTGGATTATACTAGTTAAATCCAAAGAACTTCTGGCTGATCTTGTAACCGGCAATGGATACGGTGCGGCCGCTCTTGCCCGGAAGGTTCATGCTCTGGCCTAAAAAGCCCCAGCGCAGGCGCATGTACAGAGCCAGATCCTGCTCTCTTAAATTTTCCCAGAGCTGCTTTTTCTTGGCCATGTTCTCATCCGTGCCGGACTTGATGGCCAGGATGGAAGAAATGGTCATCATGATCTCCAGGTAGCGGACCATGTAATGGCGGAGCTTATGATTGGTGATCTTTGCGCTGTGGTAGTAGCCCAGCATGAGGCGGGTTACCAAAAGCTGCTGGTCGATGCGGCCGATCATAACCTGCTCGTTGACGGACTGATCCTGTCTGCCAATGAAATAGCGGTAGAAGTTTACATCCAGGTAGTAGAAGGTCTTCACATACGGCAGCGGCTGGAATACGAAAATATTATCCACATAGAAGGTATGCTTCGGCAGCTCCAGTCCGCACTCCTTTAACATCTGGGTACGGTAGATGACAGAGTGCATGAGGATGTACTGGCCCAGCATAAACACCTTGACATCCTTCCAGGTGCAGAGCTGACGTTTCGGCAAGGCCGTGCGGTACTGCATGACGCGCTTGTGCTTTGCGCCCTGCTTCTCGTACACAAAGTTCGTGATAAGCATGTCCAAGGTCTGATTGCCCATCACAAAGCTGCGCAGGGTCTCCAGAACCTCTTTGTAGGCTTCTGCATTGACCCAGTCATCACTGTCCACTACTTTAAAGTAAATACCGGTTGCTGCCCGCAGGCCTGCATTTACGGCCTCGCCGTGACCGCCGTTCTCCTGATGGATGGCGCGGCAGATGCCCGGATAGCGTGCCTCATACTCGTCCGCGATCTGGGCAGTGTTATCCTTGGTGGAGCCGTCGTCCACGATCAGGATCTCCACCTCGTTTCCGCCCGGAAGCAGGGACTCGATGCAGTTTCTCATATAGGCCTCAGAATTATAACAGGGAATTGCAATGGATAATAATTTCATGATTTACAAAAAACCTCCTTGGTTTTATATAACGCTGCCGCGGTCAGAAGCATTCCTGCTGCCACGGCCAAAGCGGACTGTCCCCCGGATGCTGCCGGCATGCCGGACTCCAGAGCCGTAAAACAGATGGCTGCCCCATTGGCTCCCACGTGCAAAAACACTGCCGGAAGCAGACATCCGCTCCATTCACATACCGGTTCCAGACACAATGCCAGAAGAAACGCATAAATACCCTGGCTAATATTCCCGTGATAAAGGCCAAACAACAGGGCGCCCAGAAGGGCCGCCGCGCGCGGTTTCATATGGGTTCTCAGTTCTGTCCGGATCAGGCCGCGAAACAGAACCTCCTCAGTCAAAGGCGCAAGCACCACCGTCACCAGAACCTGTACAGCCAAAGAAGCGCCGTATACGGTCTCCCGTGTGCTGTCCCACCCGTCAGACGGCGGAAGCAGAAACTGCAAAAGCACGTTCAGGCACAGGCATGCACCTATGCCGGCCAGAGCTGAGCATACACAGCCTGCTAACAGACGTCTCCGGCGCTGCTGCTGACCTGTGCACGGCACCCTGCCAGCCCGCTGTGTCGGATCCATGTTCTGCACCGGCGCACGCCTTTTCTGTGCTTCCTCTGCTGCCTGCCTTTTCCGGTATGCTGCATACAGAAACGGAAGCGCCAGAAATGCCCCGCCTCCGGTCACAGTCAGGGCATTCTGTGTACCAAATAAAGAACATGCCACCCCCACAGCCTCTGTGCAAAGCTCATAAAAGAGGAGTGGGCCAAGCAGCCGAAAAGCCGTCCAAAGCGCCTGATTTTCTTTGTTTTTCATAGGGTATTCCCATAAATTTTCTTTCTATTTTTACATCAGCATACATTCTGATATAACCCTCTCACTATACCATAAACCGGTTGCAATTTTCAAGCAGAAACACTATAATGAACGCAAACACTGTTGTGCATATGTTACGATTGACACGCTGCGCAAACAGAATTATCCCCAATTACATACAGAAAGGATTCGATCATATGGCAAAGAAAAGAATTGTTATGGCGCTTGGTCACGATGCCCTGGGTACCAATCTCCCGGAGCAGAAAAAAGCCGTGGCTGCTACCGCAAAATTAATTGCAGATTTCATCCAGAATGGCTGGCAGGTCGCTGTTGTCCACAGCAACGCGCCTCAGGTCGGCATGATCCACACCGCTATGAATGAACTTTGTTCCAACCACGAGGGCGAGGGCTACACCCCGGCGCCCATGTCCGTCTGCTCAGCTATGAGCCAAGGCTACATCGGCTATGATCTTCAGAACGGCATCCGTTCTGCCCTGTTAAAACGAGGCATCTATAAACCAGTCTCTACCGTCCTCACCCAGGTCATGGTAGACCCATATGACGAATCCTTTTACAATCCGGTGAAAAAGATCGGCCGTTACATGACCCGGGCAGAAGCAGACGCTGAGGAAGCCAAAGGCAATTATGTGACAGAAGTTCCAGGCAAAGGCTGGCAGCGTATCGTGTCCGCGCCAAAGCCGGTCGGCATTGTCGAGATCGACACCATCCGTACCCTCATGGACGCTGACCAGATCGTTGTCTCCTGCGGAGGCGGCGGTATCCCGGTTATGGAGCAGGGCTGTGAGCTGCGCGGCGCCAGCGCTGTCATTGAAAAAGATTTAGTCAGCGGCCTTCTCGCAAAAGAGATCGATGCCGATGTGCTCATGATCCTCACCGACGTAGAGCAGGTTTCCTTAAACTATGGCAAAGCAGACGAGATCCCGCTCTCCCACATGACCGTGGAAGAAGCGGAAAAATACGCAGAGGAAGGCCAGTTTGGCACCTCTTCCATGCTGCCGAAGATTGACGCAGCCCTTTCCTTCCTGAAGGCAGGCAAAGGCCGCAGTGCCATCATCACCACCATGGTCAAAGCGGAAGAAGCTGTAAACGGCAAGGCCGGAACCACCATCGAATAACAGACGATTACAAAAAGGAGTTTTGCGTATTCTGTCCGCAAAACTCCTTTTTCTTTTATGCCTTATCTTCTTTTCCATGCAAGTATCATCCGGTGTGCATACATACACCATCGGAACCATAACTCCTTTTATCCGAACTGCACGACATCCTTGATCGGCTCAGCCGGTACCACTTCCTCTGCGTAAAGCACCGGACCCTCGCCGTTGTAATCCTGCCAGTATTCGATCTCAACCCGCGCGCGCACGGTTACCCACTGTCTGGTTTCCAGATTGCGGGCTTCTTTGGATTTACAGATATAACCCAGGAAGGTCATATCCTCCGCGCAGCAGGTCATGGCCATACGTCCCGGAACAAAGTAGTTTTTCGGGAAGTTTGAGGATTTCATGACCATAGCGGTAAACTCCACTACCTTGCCTTTGTAACGCTCCGGCTTGTCCATGCAGTCAATATACCAGATGCCGTATGCTTCCGGACTGATCTTGATGACATCGGCTTTCATGTCATACGGAAGATCTTCCTCAGAAATCTCGTCGATTTCACCATTCTCGTCCTCAAATACGATATCGCATTTGGTATTCATGGATTTGAGCATGCGTTTATAGCGGTCCAGATCCTCGATTCCATCACAGCGGTTGCAGATGATAAGCTCTGAATTCTTCACCATGGCATTGAGCAGTGACTTCATGTTCTTCACATACAGCTCAAAGGTAGACATGTCGATGATGGTGATCTGCTGGTAAATGGTCCAGTCCTTCGGAAGCTTTAAATCATCCTGGTTCCACATGCCATTCCACTCAATCAGCACACGCTCCGGCTGATGCAAAAGCTCCAGCTCGGTCAGGCGGTCCGGGGTAATCTCATCCAGACTGTCCACGTAGACAACAGAGGTCTTCGTATCTTTTAAGAGCGCGTCATCGTATTCGGTGTCACCCTCCTCGCACACGATCAGAAGGGTCTTTCCGTCCGTACGGAAGTAATCCTGATCCATGGTGAAGGATAAAAATTCGGTCTTTCCTGCCTCTAAAAATCCGTTGATCAGAAATACCGGCGTTACTTCATCGTCAATCATTGGTCCCATTTTTTGTACCTGTCCTTTTCTTTTTTCAGGAAGGCGCCGGTCTCATGCCGGCGCCTTCCCCCTTCTATCCGGGCAGTTAGTTTCTGCCGAATGCTTTCTTTAATTCATCTTCTTTTAAGTTTGCACCGATGACACATACCTTACCGGTGTAATCCGGTGCTCCGGTGCGGATCTCGTACTGCTCCGGAACCATATCGAAGTAGTACCACTCGCCCTCTTTCTCGCTCGGAAGCATGCCCTTGGCACGGAGAACGTCGCCGTACTCGTTGCCGTAGGCCAGCTCCTCCAGAATGGCAGTCAGCTGATCCTTGTTCACTGCGTCAATGGTCTCAAGACCCCAGCTGGAGAATACCTCATCTGCATGATGATGGTGATGATCGTGGTCATGGCAGCCACAGCCGCACTCATCGTCATGGTCGTGATGATGATGCTCATGGTCATGATCCTCGCAGCCGCACTCATCGTCATGATCGTGGCGATGATGCTCATGCTCGTGGTCATGGTCCTCATCATGGTCATGATGGTGGTGCTCGTGGTCATGATCCCCGCAGCCGCACTCATCATCATGGTCATGGTGATGATGATGCTCATGCTCCTCATGGTCATGGTCGTGATCCTCGTGGTCATGGTCGTGGTCCTCACAGCCGCAGCCACAGTGTCCGTCGTGGTCATGATGGTGATGGTGCGCATGCTCCTCTTTCACCTGGGCTAACAGCTCTTCCATCATGGTATCCGGCTTCTCGATGAGTGCTAAGAGCTGTGCGCCGGTCAGCTGATCGATCGGGGTGGTCACAATGCTTGCGTCCTTGTTGTGCTCACGCAGTAAATCTACATCTGCCAGAACCTTCTTGGAATCTGCCACATCGGTACGGCTCATAACGATGGTACCGGCATTCTCGATCTGGTTGTTGAAGAACTCACCAAAGTTCTTCATATACATTTTGCACTTGGTGGCATCTACAATGGTCACTGCGCTGTTTAACTTCACATCCAGGTTCTTAGCCACGTCGCGCACTGCGTTCATAACGTCGGACAGCTTGCCTACGCCGGACGGCTCGATGATCACGCGCTCCGGTTTGT
Organism: Ventrimonas faecis; assembly: GCF_040096075.1. Taxonomy (NCBI): domain Bacteria; kingdom Bacillati; phylum Bacillota; class Clostridia; order Lachnospirales; family Lachnospiraceae; genus Ventrimonas; species Ventrimonas faecis. The sequence continues at coordinate 87,326 of NZ_JBBMFJ010000007.1, read as the reverse complement.
ACTTGGTCAGTACCTCCTCCAGAGACTTGCCAAAATCACCGACTAAAGAACAGCAGATGCAGCCGGAGTTCATCTCACGAATTTCGATGCCGGAATCCTTTAAGAAACCGCCGTCGATACCGATCTGGCCAAACTCGTTCTCAATGAGGACAACCTGCTCGCCCTTGATGGCCTCCTGTAAAAGCTTCTTAATAAATGTAGTTTTTCCTGCTCCTAAAAAGCCGGAAATAATATCAATCTTTGTCATGATGATCCCTTCTTTTCCTTCTTTTCCTTATATTCCTTTATGCTCTGTAATACGCGGCCGTTAGTAGCCGCTACCGTTTCCCATTCTGTCACAAAACGCACAGAATGTCAATATGCCGGGCAGCTCACGCCCGGCATATCATAATGTTTATTTTCTTTTTTCCATATAACTGCTGATCCCATCGACCACTTCCTGATCCAGGATGTGTTCCATACGGCAGGCATTTTCCTCGGCCAGTTCCTCGGAAACACCGGTTACTTCCTGCAGGAAAGCAGTCAGGAGAAGATGACGCGCGTAGATGGACTTAGCCTTGGCCATGCCCTCCTCCGTCAGCTGGATGTCACCGCCCTGTTCCATGGAAATGAACCCCTGGTCTTTTAAAAGGCCCATGGCCCTGCTGACGCTCGGCTTGCTGAAATTCAGCGTGCGCGCCACATCAATGGAACGGACAACTCCTTTCTTCTCTTTGATCATCAGTATTGTTTCCAGATAGTTTTCCCCTGATTCGTGCATACAACAACCTCCTGTCCCCATAAGGGAATTACTATTATCATAAACGATATTTCCATGCAAGTCCAGTAGTTTCAGAAAGTTGTTCTTTTATATATGAGAAAAGATTCTCAATTGCATCCCTATTCCGGAAGCAGGTTCTGCATGCTCTTTAAGCTGATGAGCAGTGTGGAGGTATTGTGCAGGAGTGCGGAGGTTGCCGGCGGAAGTACGCCCAGAACACCCAGCGCAATGAGGCCTGCGTTGAAGCCTACGATGGTGCGGTAGTTCCAGTGAATGCGTTCCATCAGGTGATTGCTGATAAGCTTTAAGGTTACTACCTCATACAGATTGTCCGCGCCAATGGTCACATCCGCGATCTCTCTTGCCAGTTCCGCGCCGTCGCTGATGGCAATGCCTACGTTTGCTGCGGAAAGTGCCGGAGAATCGTTGATGCCGTCGCCGATCATGATGACCTTGCGGCCCTCAGCCTTCTCCTTCTCCACGAAGCTTGCCTTATCCTCCGGCAGAACTTCGGAATAATACTCGTCCACACCGGCCAGGGCCGCAATGGCTTTAGCGGTACGCTCGCTGTCTCCGGTCATCATGACAACCTTGCTGATGCCAGCCTCTTTTAAGGAAGCAATGACATCGCGGGCCTCCTCACGCAGTGGATCCTGAATGCAGATGACTGCGGCCAGTTTGCCATCGATAGCCAGGTACAGGTGGGAGTATTCCGGCGGAAGGGAATCGAACAGCTCCTGCTTTCCAGCCGGGATGGTGCAGCTTTCGTCCTCGAATACAAAATGGGCGCTGCCGATGATGGCTTTCTTGTCTCCCATCTTATCTTCCAGTGTAGTGGAAATGCCATGGGCCACAATATACTCTACCTTGCTGTGCAGCTCCTCGTGAACCAGATGTTTCTTCTTTGCCGCGTCTACCACAGCCTTGGCCATGGAGTGCGGGAAATGCTCTTCCAGACATGCTGCGATACGTAAGAGTTCGTCACTGGTCATGTCATTGAACGCAACCACATCAACCACGGTCGGCTGAGCCTTGGTCAGGGTACCGGTCTTGTCAAAGACGATGGTATCTGCCTCAGCCATAGCCTCCAGATACTTGCCGCCCTTGACCGTAATGTCGTACATATTGGCTTCACGGATTGCAGACAGTACGGAGATCGGCATAGCCAGCTTCAGGGCGCAGGAGAAGTCCACCATCAGGATAGACAGTGCCTTGGTGGCATTGCGGGTGATGAGCCAGGTCAGGCCGGTACCAAGAAGGCTGTAAGGAACCAGGGTATCTGCCAGATGCTCTGCCTTGCCCTCCAGGGAAGACTTCAGCTTTTCCGACTCCTCGATCATGGTCACGATCTTGTCAAACTTACTGGAGCCACCGGTTTCTTTGACGCGGATGGTAATCTCGCCCTCTTCTACTACGGTTCCTGCGTAAACGGTAGCGCCCGCAGTTTTTTCTGCCGGAACGGACTCACCGGTTAAGGAAGCCTGGTTTACCATAGCCTCACCGTCTGTCACCTCGCCGTCAAACGGAATGACATTGCCCATATGAACGCGTACCAGATCCGATTTCTGGATGGTGTTGGTCGGAACCAGAACCTCCTGTCCATCGCTCACCAGCCATACCTTGCTGATATTTAAGGACATGCTGCGGGCCAGGTCGCCCACAGATTTCTTGTGGGTCCACTCCTCCAGAATCTCACCGATACCAAGCAGGAACATCACAGAACCCGCGGTATCGAAATCACTTCTGATAATAGAAACGCCAATGGCGGTTGCGTCCAGAACCGGAACCTCAATCTTTCTGGCTGCCAGCGTGCAGATTCCCTTCCATATATATTTTACGGATTTTACGGAAGTGATGACGGCGCGCACACCAGCCGGCAGGAACAGACAGTTTCCTGCACGCATAATGACGCGTGTCATCAGTTTTTCCCAGTATTCGCTGTTTAAGGCACGTCCGGAATTCTGGATATAGGACTCCGGCACTTCTGCCTTTGCATAGGAGAATGTCTGTAAATCATGAACAACCGTTTCCCGGTCACCATCATAATGAATGACGATTTCACTCAGGCGTTCCCGTACTTTTACGGAAATAGCGTATGGTTTTGCGTTAAAATAATACTGCAGGGTATCGGCCTGCTCAATGCTCATGCGGCCCTGCAGGATCTGAACACGGATTCTTCCGCGGATCTCATGTTTGATCACAAATTTCATGGTGTATTCCTCTTTTCGTTACGAAATTGTTTTTGTAACGTTTTCTATCAGTAATAAGTGCGCCAAACAACGCATTTAAGCCATTTCAGGCAATGAAAAAGGATGCAGAACATGATCATGCATCCCTTTTCCTGCTTCCTTTTCAAAACAGAGAGCATGCTTTTTCTGACCTTTGTCTCTGTCTGGTAAATAATCTGAGATTATGCTTCTACGGTCTCTTCCCCTGCCGCGGTCTCCTCAGCCTCTGCTGCCTCGTCAGCGAATGCTGCAGCCTCTGCTTTTGCTGCGCGCTCCTCGTTGATCTGCTGAGCCTCTGCCAGGATGTCCTCTGCGTTAGCCTGTACGCTTGCTGCTACATTCATTACGCATGTCTTTGCGCGAAGGACAGCTGCGGTGCAGTTGGTGTAAACTTTCTTAGCGTCCTCGCTTGCAAGAATCTTAACACCTGCGGTACCGAACAGAACACCTGCTGCAAAAATTCCAGATTTCTTAACATCTAATGCTTTTAAAACGTTTAACATGATTGGATTCCTCCTCATAAGTATTTTATTTTTTTGTTTAACGGGTATTCTAACGCATTGATTTCTAAATTTCAAGAGCTTTTTTGATAAAATTTCTTAATAAAGGCAGAAAAGAGCAGTTAATGATATTTTTTCTCATTAACCACTCTTTTCACGGTTTTTCCCCGCTAAAAGTTAGCTTTTGCTTCCTTTTTCCGTGAAATCACCGGCATCACTTCATGCAAATGCCATATTCTCACCCATGCCGTAATCAATGCGGTACATGTTCTTTCTCTGGATCAGTCCTGCTTCCTCCAGGGTCTTTACCATGCGGTAAACGGTAGCCATACCAATACTTGGATCACGTTTTGCTGCCTTGTAATAAATTTCCTTGCAGCAGCTGCACTCATCCTGCAAAATCACATCAATCAAAAGTTTTCTCTGGCTGGTAATCCGGCAGCCATTCTTCTTCAGTTCAGAAATAATAAATCCTTTTTTTGCCTCAGCTGACATAAAGTACCTCCTTTTGGTTGTTTTGGTTAGTAGTTGCTAACTCGGCTTTTTACAGAAAGGGCAGCGACACTGCCCTTCTGAAATTTGTTATTTTACTTTAGAATCCGGGGTGGAAGGATGGCAGCTTGCACAGCCCGCACAGCCGGCGCAGCTTCCAGTACATCCGCCCGACTTTTTCTGATCGTGATGCTTTTTGATCACATAGATACAATATCCGGCGATGACGGCCACTACAATAATATCTGCTAACACTTCGTTTCCCTTCTTTCAACACAGCCCCGGCCGGTGAAAACCGGGACTGCAAAATTCAATTTCAAAATGGATGTAAATTCAGATTGCTTATGAAGCAGCCTGTACAGATCTCTTTGCGTAGGTCTTCTGATCTTTGTACGGATCCGGACGGAACAGCATGAACAGCATGAACAGCAATACTACAAATGCGATCACGGTCCAGACACCGAAGGTACCATACAGTAAGAAGGAACCAATCTGGTAAATTACCAGAGTTACAGCGTAAGCGAAAATATTCTGGAATGCGATTGCGAACCAGAACCACTTACGGCTCTGCATCTCTTTTGCCATGGTAGAAATAGCTGCCAGGCACGGAGAGTCAAGCAGGTTGAACAGCAGGAAGCTGAAACCGGCAATCGCGGTTGGGAACCACATGCCAACACCTGCAGCAACGGTATCTGCATCCTCAACATCACCTGCAACATTAGCAAGTACGCCCATGGTAGAAACGATACCCTCTTTTGCGCTGAAACCGGAGATTGCTGCTGCAACCGGCTGCCACTCGCCCCATCCGAGAGGTGCGAACAGCGGAGCGATAGCGCCGCCAACGATAGCCATCAGGCTGTCTGCGGAATCCTCAACCATACCGAATGCGCCATCTTGAACACCGAAGGTGCTTAAGATCCACATAACTACGCAAGCCAGGAACAGTACAGTACCTGCTTTGATGAAGAAGCCTTTCAGTCTCTCCCATACATGCAGAAGCACGGTTCTTGCGGACGGGATGTGGTACTGCGGCAGCTCCATAACGAACGGAGCCGGTTTACCGGAGAACGGTTTGGTCTTCTTTAACATGATCGCTGCAACTAATACTGCAACGATACCTACAAAGTACATTAACGGGGTAATGAAACCTGCAATATCCCAGCCGGTTACATAACCAGCCATAACACCGCCCATAAGAGCGATAACCGGAAGCTTCGCGCCACACGGAACGAAGGTAGCGGTCATAATGGTAAGGCGTCTGTCGTTATCCTGCTCGATGGTCTTAGAAGCCATGATTCCAGGAATACCGCAGCCGGAAGAAATCAGCAGCGGAATGAAGCTCTTACCGGACAGTCCGAAGTGACGGAAGACACGGTCCATAACGAATGCAATACGTACCATGTAACCGCAGTCCTCAAGGATAGACAGGAACAGGAACAGGATTGCCATCTGCGGCATGAATCCAAGCACGGCACCCAGACCGCCGATGACGCCGTCAACCGCAAGGCTGATGATGAAATCGCTTGCGCCTGCATTGGTGAGGAAGTTGGTTGCAACATCCTGAATTGCGCCTACGAAGGTATCATTGGTCCAGTCGGTAACGAAGGTACCGACGGTGGTTACAGATATGTAGTAAACAACCCACATGATTGCGATGAAGATCGGAATACCAAGAATACGGTTGGTTACGATCTGGTCGATCTTATCGGATACGGTCATCTTGTCTTTGCCCTTCTTTACGGAAGAGGAAACGACTTTCTGAATGAATTTGTAACGCTCGTCGGTTACAATACTCTCCATATCGTCATCATGCTTTTCTTCAAGCTCTTTTCTTACAGAATCTACAACGTTCTTTGCAGATGCCGGAAGTGCTACGCTCTCAACGACCTTGCTGTCGTTCTCAAGGAATTTGACTGCGTACCATCTCTTCTTGTCAGCAGTGATGCTGTCCGGAAGAACTTCAACTACTGCTGCGACTGCCTTCTCCATCTCCTCAGAGAAGATTTCCTTCGGCAGGTCAACGTCTTTCTTGTGAGCAACCTCAACGGCCTTGTCGATCAGCTTGTCAAGACCGGTCTGCTTTAATGCGGAGGTCTCAACAACCGGGCAGTTCATTAACATGGACAGACGCTCTACATCGATCTTCATGCCTCTCTTCTCCAGAAGGTCGGTCATGTTTAATGCAATGACAACCGGAACACCGGTCTCGATGAGCTGCGTGGTTAAGTATAAGTTACGCTCGATGTTGGTGGAATCCACAAGGTCCACGATGACATCCGGGTTCTCTTTCAGCACGTAGTCACGGCTGACAACCTCCTCCAGTGTATATGGAGACATGGAATAAATACCCGGAAGATCGGTTACGATCACATCCTCATGTTTTCCTTTGGTTTTTAATTTACCTTCTTTTTTCTCTACCGTAACCCCCGGCCAGTTACCTACATACTGGTTTGCACCGGTGAGGGCATTGAACATGGTTGTCTTACCACAGTTCGGGTTTCCGGCAAGTGCAATCTTAATTGCCATTTTTTTCCTCACTCTCTTTCCTCATTGTTGTCGTGTTATATGGTTAATTATTTTACCTCTACGCACTGAGCATCGTCTTTTCTGACGGAGAGCTCATAGCCTCTGACGGTAATTTCAACCGGGTCTCCAAGAGGAGCAACTTTTCTGATGTAAAGCTCGCTTCCTTTCGTGATACCCATGTCCATAATACGACGCTTGTAAGCACCATCACCACTGATCTTGGTTACCACAACGGTACTTCCAACTGCTGCATCACCTAAAGTCATCGTCTTATTCTCCTTTCCCAAAGATCACTGCCATCCGCTTTGTATTGCTATGCCACAGCGGACTGACAGATAAATTTCATTTGTATATAGTTACGCACCTCACGGAAAGCTTACGCTACCATGATGTGACGAGCCATATCCTGGTTAATTGCAACTCTGGAATCTTTGATGTTCACGATCACGTTGCCTCCGATCGCGGAAATTACTGTTACTTCAGATCCAACTACAAATCCGAGGTTTGCCAGAAAACGTTTGGTTTCATCGTTTCCTCCGACTCTCTGAATCTTGCTTGCCTGTCCAACCGGCGCCATAGTAAGTGGCATCATCATTCATCTTCTTTCTTTTGCATAATATGTAACATTTCAAGTAGCTGTTCAGTAGGTCTGCGCATTCACTGCGCTGACCGTATGAAAACATGGGCTTGCAGGCAAAAATCCCATTGCCGAAGGCAATTTTCAATGGATTTTTGCCCGTAACTGTGAGGGTACTGAACAGTTACCATTTCAAGTTCTTATGTCAGCACGGCACTGATAATTAGTGCCCGCTAACTTTAGATTAGTATAGGCTAACTCCAGTTAGCAGTCAATAACTTTTCCGGATTTTTCTCATTTTTGTTAGGTGTTGCTAACTCGGTATTTTCTTATTGAGAAAAAATTATTCATATTGCGGAATTGACAACAGAAGGGGGATTTTGTGATATGATAGAATCATCTTTATAGAAAGGATGGAGTGTTTTTTGCATCGGTGATGCTGAATCCGCAGTAAACGATTATAAAGAAGCGAAAATGCCGGGCGGCGCCATTTGGCGCCTTCCCGGCATTTTCTGTGCTGCAATAAATTTTATTTTTTTGTTACCCTCATCATCACGCTCTGCACTACACTGAACACGATAAATGCTGCCAGATTCACCATCACCACGCTGGCACCGGCCGGGGTGGAGAATCCGTAGGAGAAGATAATTCCCATCAGAAAGCAGACGACCGCCAGCACACCGGAGCAGATGACCACACCGCGGAAGCTTTTGAAAATCCGCATGGAGGTCAGGGCCGGGAAAATGATGAGACTGGAGATCAGCATGGCGCCCATCATCCGCATGCCGAGGACAATGGTGACCGCTGTCAGCACCGCAATCAGCACGTTATAAAGCTCTACGTTCACACCGGTAGCTTTCGCGAAGTTTTCATCGAAGGTTACAGCAAACAGCTTGTTATAGCAGAACACGAACAGGCACAGCACGATAATGGAAAGCACGGCGCTTAAGATCACGTCTTCCCTGCTCATGGCCAGGATGCTTCCAAACATATAACTGCTGACATCGGTGGTCATACCGGTGGTCAGGGATGTGACGATAATACCAATAGCCAGGGAGCTTGCGGAGATCATGGCAATGGCCGCGTCGCTCTTGACTTTGCCGTGCTCCGTAATGCGGAGCAGAAAAAATGCTGCCAGCACCACCAGCGGAATGGATACCTTCAGCGGAGACCAGCCTGCCGCAACGGCAATGGAAAGCGCTCCGAAGGATACATGGGACAATCCGTCTCCGATCATGGAGTAACGCTTTAATACCAGACTCACGCCAAGAAGCGCACAGCACAGGGACACCAGGATACCGCCCACCAGGGCGCGTACCACGAAGGGATAGGAAAGCATTTCAAAGATCATACTCATGCCTCGTCACCTCCCAGAAATTCTTTTCCCGCCACGCTCTTTTTGTATTCCTCCGCGGTTCCGCAGAATACGACCTTGCGGTGCAGATGCAGGATCTTGTTGGCCTGGCTGATCACGTTGCCGATATCGTGGGATACCATGATGATGGTGATCCCGTCTTCTTTGTTCAGTTTCTTAATTAAATGATAGAAATCCTGGATTGCGGACGGATCCAGGCCGGTGATCGGCTCATCCAGGATCAGAAGCTGCTCGGTGGCACAGAGGGCCCGCGCAATGAGGACGCGCTGCTGCTGGCCGCCGGAAAGTTCCCGGTAGCATTTGTTTTTCAGATGCTCCATGCCAAGGCGTTCCAGGTTGTGAGCTGCCAGCTTCCGCTCTGCCGGGGAATAAAACGGGCGGTTTCCACGGCGGCTTAAGGTGCCGGAAAGCACCACTTCCTGCACGGTAGCCGGGAAATCTTTCTGGGCTGCGGTCTGCTGGGGCAGATAGCCAATGCCGCCGCGCTTTAACTCATCCGCCACGGTCAGGGTACCTCCGGTTGGCTTTAACAGGCCAAGCATGCCTTTGATCAGGGTACTCTTTCCTGAACCATTCTCTCCCACCACGCAGAGGTAATCTCCCGGATAAATTTCCAGGTTCAGATCAATGACCGCGTCGTGGTTTTCGTATCCAAAATCAGTGTGTTCGCATTTGATAATCGGATTCATCAGTCGATTCCTTTTCGTAAATTCTCTATATTCTGGCGCATCAGTTCCGCGTAAGTAATGCCTGCGTCAAACTGCGCACGGGTTACATTGTGACAGGAATGTAAGAGCAGCGGCTCCGCCCCGGTCTCCTCTCCGATGATCTCGGAAACCCGGTGGCTGCTCAGTTCCAGGTAATACACTGCCGGAATCTGCTCTTCCTTTACCTTATCGATCAGGTAAGCAATGGTCTTCGCGCTGGGCTCTGTGTCGGAGCTGCAGCCAGAGAAGGCCGCCCGGTAATCCAGCTGGTACTCATCTGCCAGATAGCGGAATGGGAATTTGTCTCCCATGACGATCATGTTCCGCTTACGGTTTGCGGAAACCTCGCGAAAGCCCGCGTCAATCTCTTCCAGTTCCTTTTTGTAATTTGCCGCACCCTGGTGATACGTGTCCGCATGAGCCGGATCTGCCTCGGCCAGTGTATCACCGATCACATCCACCAGCTTCATGGCATTAACCGGGGAAGTCCAGATATGCTCGTCATATTCAATTTCTTCCTCATGACCATCATGATCCACGTAATCGTGGGGATCTGCCTCATAGGCATGGGCCGCATGTTCTTCCGGCGTCTCATTGCTGTGGTCGTAGTCATCCGCTTTGTGCGCATGGGCCGCATGATCCTCCGGCGTTTCATTGCTGTGGTCATGATCCTCTGCCGCATGGACATGGGCGTGATCATGATCGTGTTCTGCATCTTCCATGCCTTCCACAATTTCCTCCTGCACCGTGTCCACATAATCCATCATAGTGACAATGGTCATGTTGGTGGTATCCAGGGCCGCCAGCGTCTCGTCCAGCCAGTGTTCCATGGTGCCGCCGTTGCTGATGAGGACATCGGCATGCTGGATGGTGCGGATATCAGCAGGAGTTGGCTCAAAGGAATGACTGTCCATCCCCGCAGGAATGACCATCTGCAAGTCCACCTGGTCTCCGGCAATCTGACGCACAAAATCATAATAGGGGAACAGGGTTACCGCCACTTTCAGCTTTCCGCTTTGTTCGGAAGATGCATCAAAAGCGCCCTGGTTGCCTCCCGCCTGTGCGCATCCACTGAGAATCAGGGATACACCAAGAAACGCGGCTGCCAGGCGTGTGCCAAAAACATGACTGCTCCAAGAGCCCTTTTTCTGCCCAACAACTGTGTTTAATCTTCTTGTTCTCATATTCATTTCTTTCTATTGCTATAACACTGTATCGTAACAAACTGTTCAATACCTTCACAGTTACATAGTAACATTCAAACAGCTCCAGTCATCATGCATCTGACTGAAGCTGTCCATTTGGTTGCATATTTAGTTTTAGTATATCACAATCTTTTTATTATGAAAAGATTCATTCTTTACAGATTTTCTCAATCCACTGTACCAGTTCCCCGTCATAATCGGCATTTCCGTGAGGCTGATCCCATACCAGCGCATAATCCACATCGACATCGGTCTTGTTTTCCAGACTTAGGGCAAGAACCGCGGAGGTAGAAAGAGAGGTGTCCCCGTCCTGGCTGCCTACGCGGATACGGATGTGTTCTGCGGTATCCACAGAATCCGAACCGATATAATTTAACGGATTCAGAAGTTTTTTGCGTTCCGCAAGAGCCTTGTCCCCAATGACCGCATCGTAGCCCTCCGCATACTTCGCATATTCTTCCGGGTAGTCCGCCTTCAGATTCTCCAGTACATCCGGCATATAGGAATCGAAGTGCAGGTACTGGTGGGTCTCATCGCCAAATTCCAGATTCTCGCCGGAGTTCTCGTTCATCTCCAGATTATCAAAAGCCATAACAGATTTCATGCGCGGGTTGTAGTCTGCCAGATAGTCGTCCAGGCTGGTGATTTTCGCGCTGCTGCCATCCCAGCTGAGGAAACTCGTGAGATCGGTGCCCTGCTCCGTCTTTACATCTCCGCCCTGCTTTCCACCGCTGCTCTGCTTTGTATAATTCCCCTTCAGGTAATCATTCAGCGTATACGGCACGTTCAGGGAACCTTCAGAAAGTTTATTCAAATAAACAGAGGCCGCATCTTCTACCTCCTGAACCATATAATCATAGAAGCTTCCACTGCGTCCGCCTTCATTCAGGGTAAGCGGTTCGCCAGTCTTTGTATTCACCAGCTTCAGACTGTTGATGTAATCCACATAGCCGGAGGCCATCTGTGCGGACACGGCCTTCTCAAAATCCGTGGATTCCCCGCTTTCCCCACTCCGGCTGTTATTGTAGGTCTGAAGATTCTGGTACATCCACTCATAGGCCTGATCCGCATGATCCAGATCGGTAATCGGGCAGTAAGCCTGGGCTGCGTACACATCATCTCCCTGATCCATAACCGCGCCGATTTCCCGCAGATACGGCTCATAGTTCTTCGCGTTTCCGGTGCTTGCCAAAAGCGCACTCATGGCTCCGCCTGCGCTGATTCCAATGGAAATGATCTTGTTGGCGTCTCCTGCCATCTCAGAGTCATTCGCTTTCAAAAACCGGATTCCTGCTTTTAAATCCACAAGACCAGCCGGAGATTTTCCAATATAAGTCCCATCCTCGCTCTGAGTTTCCTTGCCGCGGCTGGCCGGAGAGACAAAGATGTAGCCTTGTTTGATGTAGTCACTGTTGCGGGCAGAAATCTTGGAAGCATCTGCCTCAGCATAGCCGCCGATGCCATTCTGGTAAATGATTGGCGCGGTAGCTGCCGTATAACCGTTTACCGTCCCCTTTTCATTGATGGTGCCGTCCGCGTTCATATAAGCGGCAGGCACATAGATGTTCATGCACTCCTTCACCGGATCTGCCGGATTATCGCAGTACACAATATATTCCAGGCCGTAGCAGTCGTACTCATCATAGTAAACCCACTTGTCCCGAAAATCCTTCAGATCCAGGCTTCCCTGCAAAAGCTCGGAGACATCCGGTGTCTGGCTCATGGACATGCCCGCGTAAAACGGCTTTCCATCCTGACCGGTGCCTCCCTCTCCGGCTTCTTTTCCATCCGGCGCCTGACCGTCCTTTGCAGAACCCTGGTTGCCATCCGGTGCCGGTTCTGCTCCATGTTCCGACGCAGGCACATCCTTCGCCGCGTTCCCGCACCCGGAAACCGATGCCGCAGCCACCGCCGCCGCGAACAACACACCACCCTGATAAAACCGTTTCTTCCACATCATATAAAAAGTTCTCCTCCAGCATTTTTTGATGCCATTGATTCTATGCAGAAAATGTGGTCTCAAAATGGAAAATCTGTGTTTTTTCTGTGAAAACAGCAATTCTAAGAATACTGCCGCACAGCCAATAAAGTAGGGCGTGCGGGGAATTGGATTCTGGAATTTTCTGCATATCCAGGTGTTTGCATCTTTAGCACACGCGTCCGAATGTGGCGGATGCTAATCCGACACAGGCGAACGCGTGTTAGCGAAAGCAAGCAAACAACGGATATGTGAAAATGTAAGAATGCAATTCTCCGCACGCCCGGCCCTTTTATTGAATCTGCCCTTATATTTTTATTTTGCCAGAGCTGCGCCCAGTGCCTTGCACTCTGCTACTGCGTCATCATCCGGAGTCAGGTTTGCGATCACGCCTTCCCCATTTACTACGGTTGCGCCTGCAGCGGTCATGCGGTCTACCCATTTGCGCATCCACTCGCCATCGCCCCAGTCATAAGAACCAAAGAGGCCAACGGTCTTGCCGGAGCAGATTCCCTCTACTGTGGTTACGAAATCATCCATCTCTGCGTCCAGCTCCTCGTCGCCCATAGCGGAAGCACCCAGTGCGAAGCTGTCTGCATCCTTTAACATGGAAGCATCTGCTGCGGATACCTCGATTACGTTTGCCTTTCCACCTGCTTCCTCTACGCCTGCGCCTACAGCCTCAGCCATAGCCTGTGTGTTTCCGGTGCTGCTCCAGTAGATTACGTTTACTTCTTTCATGTTCATGTTCTCCTTTCTATTTCCGCCTTATGATACTGCCACGTGGGCCAGAGTCCGTCCGCACATGATTTCTCTTAAGGCCTGCTCCTTCACCCGGTCATAGAGGTCAAAGATTCTCTCTGCCTCCTTCGGATTCTGGTACACTTTCCAGTAACGGGAGGTCAGGCTGTTTTCTCCGCGGTTTGCGATAAACCCCTGCACATCTCCCACCGGATATCCCAGAAGGACACCCAGCTCATGAGGAAACTCCTCCGAAATTCCGGCATAACGCTGATATCTTCTTCTCAGTCTGGCCAGAACCGATGCCACATCAAAACGGTCATACCCACAGCTTCGCAAAAACTCCAGCACTTCCCGGTTCTTTAGATGCCGTTCCAGCTGTTCGTAGCGATACAGGAACAATACTTCCTTTTCGGCATCTGCGTAAAGCGGAATGCAGATGATTCTGCTCTTCTTTAAATAAGCCCGGATTTTGCGCCACCCGCCCGGCTTCATGGTAATGAGGTTAGAAATCTTCACACCTTTTAGCACCGGTGCGCACTGTGTCACAACGCGAAAACCGAACTTTTCTTCCGGTGTACAGTGATTCAGAAAATGAAGCATGGTCTCTGCCGACATACGCCGTTCCTCCTGTGAAATCCTCTCGAGTTACCTTTCGCTAACCCGATGCGTTTATGTTAGCATATGCTAACCAATTCGTCAATCCGCTCATCTGATGGAAATTCTCAGTAACCGTCTTATTGAGAATTTCTTATGATTTTTCCCCGATCTCTTGATTTATTTTTACTCATTATTACGATTTCATTACACCAATTGATTTTTCCCGCTTCTCCTGTTACCATCATTTCCGGAGGCAAACGATCATGAACAAAGACAGATATCTCATTGGAGACGTGGCAAACCTTATGGGCATGAGCCGCGATACACTCCGCCACTATGAAAAACGCGGTCTGGTCACAGCCAAAAAAGCCGAAAACGGCTACCGCTACTATACAGAAGCAGACATTTCCAGACTTATCGGTATCCTTTACCAGAGAAAAATGGATATCGGACTGGATGATATAGCAACACTCTGGGATGAACATGGCTCCGAAGATTCCCCGGAACGCTTTCACAGCATTATCAGCCAGCGTCTGGAAGAGGAGGAAGAGGCCATTCTCCAGCATAAACGCACCATAGCAAAGCTTCGCATGAGCCAGAAAGACTGCGAAAATCTCCGAAACTATACCGGAAAGGTCATTCAATGTCCGCTGCCGGATTCCTACATCATTGATCCGGATCTGGATTTTCATGACGGGCTGGAGCAGTGGTTCCAGTACACCAGAGAGCACGCCGGACTGGAGAATATGTACCTGTTCGACGAATATCGGATCTGCCGGGAGACAGAAAAACACGGCTGCTCCCTGAACTACCAGAAATCCCAGCTGCTTCTGCACTGTGACATGGCAGAATATACCGATTATCCCCTGACAAAGGATATTCCCTGCACCGATTCCAGTGTCCGGTATCTATCCGCTTTCTGCACATCCCAGGACCGGATTCCGGACATGAATGTGGTAAATCCCATGCTGGCCTACGCCAGAAAGCAAAGTCTTCCGACAGAGCCAAAACTTTTTTCTACTTTTCTCATGCAGGGCATGCGCAATCAGATACAATGTTATTATCTGCAGTTATTCCTTCCGCTATCCGAATCTTAAACAACCATATTTGAAAAGGACGCGCCGCATCCGGCACGTCCTTTCTTCTATGCAGAGAGTTTTTTCATTATGTGATGGTATTTCTTGTTATTTTTGTTTATTTCTGATTATTTTTCGCTGTATTTCTCCGTCCCTTCATAAGTAACCACACCCTTGCTGTCGGTGCAGTAGTAACGGTCATCGCCGTCCTTGGCGTTCTTCTTGTTCTTCTGGATCTTGCCGGAGGTGTTGACCAGATAAGTCTCGCCATCCCACTCTACTTTCTTCAGCTTCTCATCCTTATCCGCCTCGATACGTTTGCCCTTCTCGTAGATCACGCCGTCCTCAATGCCATTGCAGCCCTGGCCAAGCTCATCACCGGACTTGCGGAAATTGTAGGTGTAACGCTCGCCGTCAATGTCCAGGGTCACAGTGCCGGTCTTCATGGCGCCATCCTTGGAGGTTCCTCCAAAGTAGTATACTTCCGCGCTGTCCCCAGCCTCCGGCAGATCACTCTCACCTTCAATCTCAGTACAGGACAGAATATCCTTATCGGATACTTCCAGCTTGTAGAGACCTTCCAGCATCTTGCCGTACTCATCAAACGCATACCAGGAACCATTGATCTTCTTAATGCGGCTCTTTACGACATCGCCATCCTTCTCCGCGTAGTACCAGCGCTCCTCACCGTCAGAGTATCCATCCGGATCCGTATTCTCTCCCGGTACGGTCTTGAACCAGCCTACCGACATCCAGCTGTCCTGGATCGGGCTGTAGAAGCTTGGGGTTGCCACAGAAGCATTGCTGGAGCTTGCGTACCAGCTGAATCTGGCGTTTCCGTACTCCTCAAAATAATATTTCCGGCCGTTGATGGTCTTTTTGGTATCTGCTGCCTTCTTTCCGTTGGCATTGAAGTAGAACCAGTACCAGTCCTGAAACTCGTCATTGGTCTGGTCGTCATCCACCACGTCCAGGCGCTCCCACTGATGGCTTCTCATGGCACCGTCATCCGCGCCACCCAGATAGTAGACGCCGGTCTGCCATGCGTCATCACCGGTCTGACGCTCACCCTGTTCATCAATCCATCCATAGAGCATCTTTCCTTCCTCATCGAAGGCATACTTTTTCGTCACGCCATCCGCCCGGACAATGGACTTAAAATTCACCCGGCCTGAATCCTTCGCCTTGTAAGCTTTTCCGTCTGCTCCGAAATAATACCAGACGGTATCGGACTCGTCATCATCCTGCGGATCATCATTTTCCAGTTCTCTCCACTGGTTTCTCACCATGACGCCACTCTCATTCACGTAATAATAATTGTCGTTGTCCTCCACCAGCTGGCTGGTGGCCATCTCGCCGTCCTCATCCAGCCAGAACCAGTCGTTTCCAGATTTCTTCCAGGAGGAAGTAACCTCATCTCCGTTTTTGTCATAGTAGCGCCAGGTTCCGTCTTCTTCCTGCCAGCCAGTGGCTGCAAAGGCCATCATGGAACTTCCAATGGTCAGCGCTGCTGCCGCGCAGGGAATCAGGAATGTTTTTGTATGTTTTTTCATAGTATGTTCTCCTTTCAGGTGTCTTTGTTTCTGACATCCTGACTCTACACCCTGGAACTGTTCCAGGGTCAAGGGAAGTAAGAGAACCGTAATCATCCGTAATTTTTCAGAAAAAACTGTTATATTGTTGACTGTTTTCTTAAGGACCTCTATACTAGTACACATACAAAAGGGAAAGGAAGGTAAGCACTATGAATTCTTTTACAGCATTACTGCTTGCAGGACTCGGAACTGTTTTCATTCTGGTAATCGGCTGGTACATTCTTCAGGTTGTCGCTTACTGGAAGATTTTTGAGAAGGCAAACGAACCCGGCTGGAAGGCAATCGTTCCATTCTACAACACCTACACCCAGTACAAGTTCACCTGGAACACCCAGGCATTCTGGATTGTCCTGATTGGCGGCATTGTGGGCGGAATCTTACAGGAAGCAACCGAAGGCATTCCATCTCTGCTCGGAACCCTGATCATGCTGATCGTAGCAATCTTTAACATCATTTCTTTAAACAAGCTGGCAAAAGCATTCGGACATGGTGTTGGTTTTACCATCGGCCTGTTCTTCTTAAATCCGATTTTCATGCTGATCCTTGGATTCAGTGGTGACGAATATATCGGACCACAGTAAATTTAAAACAGCAAAAATGCCATTCGTTTCTGCGACTTTCACAGGCGAATGGCATTTTTCTGTTCTGTTATAAAAGTTTTAACGCTGCACTCTTCCGGAGCTGTCCCCGCCGGCCAGCTTCTCCACCTCCGCGCGGGTCACCAGATTGAAATCTCCCGGAATTGTATGCTTCAGAGCCGCCGCCGCGGTTCCAAACTCCAGAGCCGTCTTCATATCCTTTCCATCCAGGAAACTGCAGATCAGGCCGGATGTAAAGGCATCTCCACCACCCACACGATCCACGATTGGAGCTATGGTATACTTCTTGGAATGATAAAACTCCTTTGTCTTTCCGTCCATAATGCAGGCAGACCAGCCGTTGTTGGATGCGCTGTGGCTTTCTCTCAGGGAGCTTGCAATGTAACGGAAACCAAAACGGTCCGCCATCTGGCTGAATATGTTCATATAACCGGCCAGCTCCAGATTGCCGGACATGACATCACTGCCCTCCGGCTTGAAGCCCAACACTTTCTCCGCGTCCTCCTCGTTGCCAATACAGATGTCCACATACTGCATGAGGTTGGTCATAACCTCACGGGCTTTTTCCTGGGACCAGAGCTTCTTACGGAAGTTTAAGTCTACGGAAACCGTAAGGCCATGGGCTTTTGCAGCCTTTAATGCCTCCTCGGTCAGCTTTGCCGCGCTGTCGGAAAGTGCCGGAGTGATGCCGGTAAAATGAAACCAGTCCGCATCCGCGAAAATGGCGTCAAAATCGAACAGATCCGCTGTCGCGCAGGCAATGGAAGAACCGGCGCGGTCATACACAATATTGGACGGGCGCACTGCGGAACCCGGCTCCAGATAATAGATTCCAAGACGGTCTCCACTGCGGGAAATAAACTTTGTGCCAACGTTATACTTGCGTACTGCCGCAACCGCGCAGTCCCCGATGGGATTGTCCGGAATTGCGGTCACAAACTCCGTGTCGTATCCGTAATTGGCCAGCGACACCGCCACGTTGGCCTCGCTTCCGCCGTAATTGATATCAAACTCATCTGCCTGTATAAATTTTTCATTGCCCGGGGTGGATAATCTGAGCATGATCTCCCCCATGGTCACAATCTTTGCCATATTCTTCTCCTCCGTCTTTCTCCGGTTATTTACCTGCGGGCTGCCTTTACCGCTTCTACAAATTCCTTTGCTTTGGCAGTTACTGCCGCGAAATCTCCGGTCTTTGCGCCCTTTGTCAGGCTGCTTCCGGTTCCCACCGCGTAGGCTCCGGCCTTGATCCACTTGTCTACATTGTCCACGTCCACACCGCCGGACGGCATAAAGTCGCCCTGCGGAAGCGGTCCCTTAAAGGAACTGATGGCTGCCGGTCCCAGAATATTGCCCGGGAATAATTTGATAACATCGCAGCCCGCTTCCAGCGCGGTAATGGCTTCGGTCGGAGTCATGACTCCCGGAAGCATCGGTACACGGTAGCGGTTGCAGAGCTTAATCGTATCCAGATTCAAGCCCGGGCTCACCACATAATTGGCGCCCGCCAGAATCACCGCTCTTGCGGTTTCCGGATCCAGTACGGTACCGGCTCCAATGACGATGCGGTCATCGTTCCGGTATTTTGCCGCCATGGCAGAGATAAATTCCACCGGATTTCCCTCGTCCATGGTCATGGTAATCTCAATAAAATGAATGCCACCCGCAATGACCGCCTCCACGATTTTTTCCCCCTGTTCCGGGTTCTTCGCACGGATTACCGCAATGAGACATTCTTCTTTCATTCTGGATAAAACCTGTTCTTTTCGCATGTCACTCTCGTCTCCTTCTCCTGAACATTTTTGTTACTGCTCACACCCTGCACGTGTTCACCTGATATGATCCTTCAGGCCAAATGCGTTTTCCGGTTCCGCGCTTTTTATCCGCGTCCCCGGATATACCCCAGCATCTCCGAAAGCTTCTTTGCCTTTCCCGATACAATCTGCCCCAGTTCCTCATAATTCACGGCATCTCGGTACAGCGTAGATACACTGACTGCCCCCACAAGGTTTCCATCTGCCCCAAACACCGGCGCTCCCACACACTCCGCATGTTCCTCCATCTCCCGGGCATCCAGCGCGTAACCCTGCTCCCGCACCTGTTCCAGTTCCTCCATAAGGCGGTCCGGATCGGTGATGGTGCGCTCCGTGCGCTTCACAAAATCCATGCGCTTTAAGAGCTGCTGCAGAATTTCCGGTTCACTGTAGGCCAGAATGGCCTTTCCCAGCGACGTACAGTACATGGGGATGCGGCTTCCCACCGTTGCCGTGGTGATGATAGGGTTTTCCGGTTCAAACTTACAGATATAAACGACCTCGCAGTCTGACCGTACCCCGAAAAACACAGTCTTTCCAATTTCATGGGCAAACTTTTTTAACTCCGGCTCCATGACATTCATGATATTTAAGTTGTTGGTGTAATTGATGCCAATGCGGTATGCGGTAAGCCCGATGGTGTAGCGCTTTTTCTGTCCCCAGTCCGCATGCACCATGCCAAGTGTTTCCAGTGTAGTCACAATGTCATATGCGCTGGTCTTTGGAAGATCCAGGCGGCCGCACAGCTCATCCAGGGAAGCTCCCTCTGGTTTCTGGGAAATAATTTCCAGAATCTCTATGGTCCGCTGAGCTGTACGATTTAATTTCATGAATGTTACACACCTTTCTGTCTCGTAAAAATCTGCCTGTTCTGATTTGCATATAGTATCATTTTACTGAATACGTTCTGATAAGTCAAGGTATTGACAGAATTGTCACGGAGTTGTAAGGCGAATGAAATTTCCATAACACAAATAGCGCAGAGGGAATCCACATTCCACTCTGCGCTATCTGTGTTTTCTGACTATGAAGCTTTTTCGTAACTGTTCAGTACCCTCACAGTTACGCTTTTTCACGATTTTACTGATAATCATGAATCAGAAACAGCGGCTTGACCGCCATAATCTCATCGTACTCTTCCTGGGAGACCTGCACGCTGGCATTCAGCTGCTTCAAATCTTCCTTTACCTGCTCCAGTGCCTCTTTCTCGTCATTGGCCCGTCCTTCCCGGATCAGGCGGATCATGCGTGACAGGGTAACCGGATGCAGATAGCGGGACGGAACCGCAAGCTCTTTGGGGCAGTGGCTTTTGCACTCTGCCACCTGCGCCTCGGCCGTCTCCAGACGTTTTTCAATGGCCTTCCGGTTATTCCGGCTGGTCGGCATGACGTTGGCGCCGGAGAAAAGGAAGATACCGGCTATACCAAACAATACAAACCAGACCGCAAACGGTGCCTGGGATTTCAGGGAAGCCAGGCCAGACACAAGCGCTGCAATGCCAAGTACGGTAAAGAGAAGCGCACCCCATTTATAATAAGGCTTTGTCTGCTCATAGGTCCGTTTTTTTCTGGCTGCGTTGGAAAACTCTGCAAAGAGAACCGGCTGTTTCTCCAGATACTCTTTTGCGCATTCCAGCCGCTCCACTTCTTTAAGAGCCATGCCACAAAGCGGCACCTCCGGCTTCTGCTCTCTGGCTCTTTCTGCTTCCTCCAGACGTTTCTCCGCCGCTTCGCTAACGGTTTTGATCTCTGGGAATTCCTGCTGAATGCGCGCCAGAAACAGATCTACCTGGTCCTCATACTTAAAGTTGCACTGCTTTTCCTGCCCGTTGTCATAGACAACAACCAGATACGGGATTGTGGCAAACAGGCCCTTGCCGCTGAATCCGCCCTTGCTCATGGCCACGCGCTTAAATACACGGGAGACGGATTCCACCGGAACATAATAGCAGCGGTCGATGTAAAAGCTGTTTAAATACAGTGCTTTTTTTCCGATTCCGCAGGGACCGATCTTTCTGCAGCTTTTTTTATCTGCCGCCAGTTCCTGTTCTGTCAGTTCTTTCGCTCCAAGTTTTTTCGGCTTCCACAACATGATGGATCCGCCTCCCTTTCCTGATTTTCTCTGTTTTCATACGGTCAGCGCAGTGAATGCGCAGACCTACTGAACAGTTACTCTCGTTCAAAAATAAATTTCTACGCGGTCTGCTGCTTTCTGGTTGCATGGATGAAGATTCCAAGGAATACCACAGCCAGAACGATACCAACCGGATAAGCCACTGCGGTGCCAAGATTCAGACACTCAGATGCACAGAAGAAATAAGTCATGGATACGGCACTCATAAAGGTAGCCGGAACTGCGGTGATCCAGTAGTTCTTCTTTGCTTTATACAGATACATGGATGCGGTCCACAGAACGATCATCGCCAGAGTCTGGTTGGTCCAGCTGAAATATCTCCAGACAATGCTGTAATCCATATGTCCGACAATGGCACCAACGCCTAACAGCGGA
This sequence comes from Ventrimonas faecis, assembly GCF_040096075.1. Taxonomy (NCBI): domain Bacteria; kingdom Bacillati; phylum Bacillota; class Clostridia; order Lachnospirales; family Lachnospiraceae; genus Ventrimonas; species Ventrimonas faecis. The sequence goes on along the minus strand of NZ_JBBMFJ010000007.1, from coordinate 66,045 downwards.
ACGCACAGAAGCAGTCTGTTCTTCCATGCCTTCTGGTCAATCTTGAACCAGTCTGCCAGAGTCAGGCGGGCACTTCGGAATGCAGTATCACCGGAAGTGATCGGGCAGGCGATAACGCCCAGCATAGCCAGGGCAATACCGATGCCGCCCATGGTCTTCTTACATACATCGTAGATTGCTGCGGACTGACCATTCTTCATAATCTCTGCAAGACCAGTGTTCAGACCGCCGGTTACCTCGTACAGGGAACATCCTGCTGCTGCCCAGATCAGGGCAATCACACCTTCACAGACCATAGCGCCGTAGAATACGAAATGACCCTGTTTCTCAGATTTCATGCAGCGTGCCATCAGCGGGGACTGAGTTGCATGGAAACCGGAAATTGCGCCGCAGGCAACGGTGATGAACATGAAGCTCCATACCGGTGTTGCGCTCGGGTGCATATTCCGGAAGTTTGCCCAGATCTCCGGAATGACATATTCCGGTTTGGTAAAGATACCGAAAGCAACGCCCAGTGCCATGATGATCAGGCAGATACCAAAGAGCGGATATACCTTACCAATGATCTTATCAATGGAAATAAAGGTTGCGATAAAGTAATAAGCCAGAATGATCCACAGCCAGAACTCCTTGTTGGTGAGCAGGCCGCTTACACCGCTGTTGCCAAACAGGGTGACGATCAGGCCGGCCGGTCCAACCGCAAATACAGTACCAACCATGACCAGAAGCACAACACTGAACACACGCATGACATTCTGCATCAGGTGTCCTAAATAAATACCGCATACCTCGGAAATGGATGCGCCATCGTTTCGCTCAGACATCATGCCGGAGAAGAAATCGTGCACACCTCCTGCAAAGATTGTACCAAACGTAATCCATAAAAATACTACCGGACCCCAGAGTGCTCCCTGCAGGGCACCGAAAATCGGTCCCAGGCCGGCAATGTTTAACAGCTGGATCAGAAACAGCTTCCACTGCGGCATAACGACATAGTCCACGCCATCGTTGATCCGGACTGCCGGTGTCTCACGATCGTCCGGGCTGAAAATGTTATTGACAAAATTGCCATAAACAAAGTAGCCGCCGATCAGCAAGAGCAGACAAATGATGAAACTTAACATACAAACCCCTCCTCTTATTTGTGTAAATTGCTGAACCATTCCTTTCAGACGGGGTTATTGTACACCAATAAATACAATTTTGGAATAGTTTTTGCGTGAACAGCAGAATAGGGCGCATGAACAGCATGCTCCGCTGCATGAACGCCCTATCCTTTTGTTATATATTCAGGATCTGTTTTAATGTTTTCAGCCGTTCCCTTCCTACCGGAAGGATTGTATTTTCATAGCCCTTTAACTTCATGGCAAGACCATTGCCGGTCCAGGGAAACAGTTCGGTAATGCACTCCAGATTCACCAGATAGCTCTTATGGATCCGGAAAAAGCCATAGGGCTGCAGTTTCTTTTCCAGATCTCCCAGAAGCTGGTTTACTTCGTAGCTTCCCGTTCTGGTATGGAGCAAAATTCCCCGTCCCTGGGTCTCCGCGTAGACAATCTGAGGCACATCCAGAAAGCGGATGCTATGGTTTACCGGGACCGGAATCCTTGGGGCCGTGACAGCAGCCTGCTGCACTTCCGTTTCCGGCTTTTCCGTGTCCTTTGCTCCGGTTTCCTGCGGTTCATCCATCTCCTGGTTTTGCGCAAGTCCGCGCATGCATTTTTCCAGGACATGGCGTACCCGGTCCGGGGCAAAGGGCTTTAAGATATAATCATCAATCTCCATCTCAAAAGCCTTTGCCGCATACTGGGAATACGCCGTGGCGAAGACAATCTTGACCTGAGGCAAAAGCTTCTTTGCCGTAGCAGCCAGAGTTGTTCCCTCCATATCGTTTAAATTGATATCCACAAACAGGATATCAAAATCATCTTCCTCATTCAGCAGCAACAGCGCTCCCGCACCGCTGTCTGCTTCCCTGATCTCGCAGTCCGGCACCACCTCCTGAATCTGCCGGATCAGTTCTCTTCTGGCCGGACGCTCGTCATCAATCACCGCAATTTTCATGTACTCTCCCCCATTGTCTTCTTATTGTAATTTTCGATTGTCAGGACGGACCGTTCTCCGGAATGAGAAACGAAACGCAGGCACCTCTTCCCGTATTTTCAATCCGCAGTCCATGGTCATTTCCATAAACACTCTTTAAGCGCTCATGCACATTTTTCAGGCCTACCCGGTTCCAGTTATCCCCGTGGTAAAACTGCTCCAGCACTTCCTGCGAAAAACCTTTGCCGTGGTCCTGCACCTGAATGCAGACCTGCCTCTGCCCATCCTGCTTTCCATCCGGCATATAAAAGGCCCGGATCAGCACCGTGCGGATTCCTGCTTCATCTGCCCCGTATCGGACCGCGTTTTCCACCAGCGGCTGCAGAATAAAGGACGGCACCATGCAGTCCAGATCCTCCTCAATTTCCATATCCACCTGAAGCTTTTCCTCAAAGCGGGCCTTTTCCAGCTCCAGATAGGTGTTCACATGGTACAGCTCTGTGTGAAGGTTCAGCATATACTGCTCATTCTCCAGGGTCTGCCGGTAATAGGAAGCCAGGGTCAGCAAAAGCTCTCTGGCCCGCTCCGCGTTCTCCCGGCAGATATAGGAAATGGTGTTTAACGCATTGTACAGAAAATGCGGATTGACCTGGGACTGCAGTGCCTTCAGTTCCGCCTGCCTGCGCAGCTTCTTCTGATATTCCAGATTTGAAAGCTCCAGCTGCGTAGAAAACAGCCGCGCCAGCTCCTCCACAAACTCCAGGTCCACCCGCACCGCATGACGGCGTTTTTTGATCATGATCGTCATGCCGCCCACCGAATGCTCATTCTCCAGAAGGGGCGCCGTCACGATGATCTGGTCTTTGAGTGCCTTTCCCAGTTTCTTCGGAAAATCTGACTGATGGAAATAGGTCGGCTTTAAATCCATCACCGATTCCAGCACCGGCACCAGAAAGGCCGGGTCAGCCAGCTCTTTTTTGTACTTTTCTGTCTCTACCGCCAACACCTGTTCCATGTCCGTAATCATGACAGCAGAACAGGAAATGGAGTGATAGATGATCTGCGCCGCTGCTTCCATGTCTTCCCGGCTCTGAAGTCCTTTTCTCAGATGCGGGAGACTCTGCTCCACGATTCCGATGCAAAGCCGCATTTTCTCCGCGAACTGTCCCTCTTCCCGGATGAAGATCATATCAAAGGCCTTCAGAAAGATCAGCATGCCGCAGGAATTCATGAGGATCATGGGAACTGCAATGCGCTGCACCAGATGCACCGCGTCCACAAAGGGCCGCGAGATCAGAAGAATGATCACCATCTGGGCTACCTCGGCCACCGCCGTCAGAGCAAAGATCCCAATCTGCTTCATTTTTCCGGATTTGAAACGCGCGGAAAACACAGACCCCAGAATGCCCTCAAACAGCGTGGAAACCGCGCAGGACACCGCCGTAAAACCTCCGATATCAAACAGATACCGGTGAAGTCCCGCGATCAGGGCCGCCAGCATCCCCACATAAGGACCGCCCAGAAGACCGGCCGCCAGCACGCCGATGACACGGGTATTGATGATAGCCCCGTCGGTCCGCGTTCCCGTGTATGTGGAAACAATGCTGATGACGCCAAAGATCACCGCCAGAGCCGTCTTGGAAAACAGACTGCCCTGCTCCTCCAGAAACAGATCCCGCACGAACTCCAGGTTCGTCAGGAGTGCCGCGATCAGTACCAGGAGGCCGATGTTTAAAAGCATGTTAAAGTAGGTTTCGTATGGCATAGGTTCTATATCCTTATCTTCTTTTCTTATCCGTAACTGCCGGTTCAGATCAGGCCGTGTTCCATGCAGTAATGGTACACGCCATCTTCCGCCACATGGCCGCAGGCATCCGCGGCCACCGCTTTCAGGTCATCCGACGCGTTTTCCATGGCAATTCCCATATCCACGGCCTGAAACATCTCAATGTCGTTGTTTCCATCCCCAAAGGCCATGGCTCTGGAACGGTCAATGCCGTAATATTCCAGCATCTTCGCAATACCGGTTCCCTTTCCGCCATCTGCCGGGATGATATCCACCGCCCGGTCCCACCAGGACGTGATCTTGGCTCTATGAGTATTCTGCAGTACCTGAGCGTATTCTTCCCTGCGGCAGGCCATCAGAAGCTGATAGACCTCTCCCCTGGAAACCTCGTCAAAGTCCTCGGAAATCGTGACTTTCTGGTTTCCGAACGCATAGTATTGTTCCAGATCCGGATCCGTTCCATTGGAGATGAGCCGGTTCTTCGTAGCCACCGACATGGCCCGCCCCATGACAGCCGCGTTGCGGATAATGGTCTGTACATCCACCTGGGGCATGGGATTACTGTAGATCGTTTTATTGCCCTCATAGCAGTAACAGCCATTGTACGTCAGGTATGCGTCAAACTCCACGCCTGCAAATTTCGGCACCGCCAGAGGTGCTCTGCCGGTGGCGATGCAGATGCGGATGCCGTTTTCCCTTAATTTCAGCAGCGCTTCCCGGGTCTTCGGAGAAAGATCTTTCTTTCCGAAGTCCAGAAGCGTACCGTCTATGTCAAAAAAGATGATATCTGGTCTGTTCATGTAATTCCCCCATTTTCCAGCTTTTGCCAGTGCTTCCTGTGCAAAGCCTATATGTCATGATTTGTAACTGTTCAGTAGGTCTGCGCATTCACTGCGCTGACCGTATGAAAACATGGGCTTGCAGGCAAAAATCCCATTGCCGAAGGCAATTTTCAATGGATTTTTGCCCGTAACTGTGAGGGTACTGAACAGTTACCATGATTTTATCATTCTGTCCGGCAAATAGCAAGTTGACAGTTTTTCCTTTTCTTTTTTCCGGCTTCCTGTATAATGAAACTATCAACAGCATACTTTTTCATGCTGTTTGTACTCAACAAACAACCTTATACAGGGGGACTTACCATGATCGTAACCTTAACAAACCACAGCCTGACCGCTCAGATCGATTCCATCGGAGCACAGCTCATTTCTCTGAAAAACACAGCAGCCGATACCGAGTACATCTGGCAGCGGAATCCCGCGCACTGGAAAAGCTGCTCTCCGCTTTTGTTCCCAACTGTTGGGAACTGCCGTGACGGTAAATACACACTGAACGGTCAGACCTACACCATTCCCAAGCACGGCTTCTGCCGGAACGCGGACTTTGCCGTCTCGGTGTTGTCGGACCAGGAAGCAGCTTTCACCCTCACCGACTCACCGGAGACTCGCGCCTGCTATCCCTTTGCGTTCCAGCTGAAACTGACTTACACGCTGACTGAGGACAGCATCCGCATTCACTACACCGTAACCAATCCAGGCACGGAAACCATGTATTACCAGCTTGGCGCCCATCCCGGCTTCAACTGTCCGATGCAGTCCGGGGAACACTTTGAAGATTATGTTCTGGAATTTGAGCAGGAAGAAACTGCCGGGTATCACTCCTATGACCTAAACCGCATGGAATTTGACATGAATTCCTGTACCCCGATTCTGGATCACGCATCTGTCATCCCGCTGACCCACGAACTATTCGCCAATGATGCCATCTTCTTTACGGACCTGCGTTCGAAAAAAGTCGCGCTGAAAAATCCGGCCACCGGATGCGGCGTGGAAGTCTCCTACCCGGATTTTTCCACCGTTGCCTTCTGGACCGCAGCCGCCACCAAAGCGCCCTTCCTGTGTGTAGAACCCTGGAACGGATCTGCAATCCGGTCCGATGAGGACGATAACTTATTGAACCGGCATTTTCTGCAGAAGGCGGAAGGCGGGGAAAGTAAGGAATATCGGCTTGGAATACGGATTGTAGGATAAAATCGTCAAGACATAGTAAAACCCCGGGCTGAGATAAAAATCAGACCGGGATTCTTATTTATCAAATCGTGATGTTAAAATAATTCCTCTACCTTACAGCAATGCTCTTTCGTTTCTTTATCATAACTGATTCCTACCGCCAGAATCCTTCCGGTATACCTTTCCGCTTCTGACATTTTTCCTTTAAAACGTAAAGCATACTGTTTTTCTTTAATCTGCGCAATGGCTTCTTCCGGAGTATGATCCACTTTCAATTCCAGTATGATGCAGTCCTGATCATGACGGATCGGATAAAAAATGAAATCTACATACCCTTTTCCTGCCTTATCCTCACGCTCTACCCGATACTGATCTCTCGCTGCCAGATATACAAGATTAATAATGGCCGAAAGTTCCACCTCGTTATTATAGGATAAAATCGGAACTTCTATATTATGCGCATACTGAATGATCTGCGTCATGGTATCTGTATCGCCTGCAAGAGTAGCCTGCAGCATCTGTGAAGACGCATTGGCCAGACGATAAACATATCCCAGTGATGTTTCCTTTTTCATCATTGCTGCGTAACTTCCCATGAGCTCCCGGTTTGGAATAAACACCCTTCCGTTGTCATAGGTCAGTAACCCATAAACAACCATAGCAGAATATATTTCCTCTTTCGTTTTCAATTCCTGCGCAGTCGCTGCATATTCCTGAATGCCAGATGATATCTTTTCTCCCGCGAACATCAATGCCAGATCATTCTGTATCTGATCCACATTGTATCGGATGTAAGTAAAAATCGAATCATATTTGCCGGAACTTACCCAGTAATTAGATAACTGATTATCCGTCAGTGCGCATACCACTGAGCGTGGATTATATAACCGTTCTCCGGATGCCGTGTGATATCCGTCATACCACTCACGAAGATTTTCCCGCGTAATCTGCGGCTTTTGGTTCTGCTCAGATAACGCTGATACAGCATATCAACCTCTTCATCCGTAAAACCAAAATACTCACTGAACCGAATTCGCGTTGCCATATTATATTCCAAAAACATATTCAATTCAGAACCATCCGAATATTTTGCAATCGGAAGGACACCTGTCATGTAAGCCAGCTCCACATAGCTCTTTCCCTTCAAAAGAAGTTTCAGAAAAAGTAAATAGTTTTCCCGATCCCGTTCTGTGATAAAAGACATATGGAAAACCGCATCCCACTCATCCATCACAAAAATAAACTTATGCCCGGTCTTATCAAAAACCAATGAAAGAATATCCCAGACCGCTTCGCTCTTTTCTATCATAAGTTCCGGATACACTTCCTGAATATCCCGCACCAGACCATCCTGGATTCTGCTTATATATTCCTCATACGCATGGCATTCCCGTGGCATCTCACTGAAATCAATATAAATCACATCATGATGTCCAACATGCTTCCGATACTGTTCCTGTTTTGCTACTGACAGGTTTTCAAATAATGACGGCTTCTTTGTATTCGAAAAAAATGCCGCAATCATATTGGCCATAACTGTTTTTCCAAAACGTCTCGGACGTGTAATGCAGAAGAAACGCTGCTCCTGTTCCAACGCTGGAATCAGTTCTTCCAGTATTTCCGTTTTATCCACAAAGTAAGGCCCATTCATAACCGTTTTATACTGGTCGTATGGTTCTTTACTGTTCAAATACTGTCCCATGCTTTACGTCCCTTTCCAAAGCTTCTGCTCCCCTGAAATCAATTGTATTCCGTAACTGTGAGGGTACTGAACAGTTACAATTTACTTTTGATATCCCTCAATTTGGCATTGGTGCTCTTTTGTTTTTTTATCGTAATTGATACCCACCAGCAAAACATCACCCAAAAAATGCGCAATCGACTCTGGATATTTTTTATCTTTTATCTGCTGCATAGCTGTTTCTGCTGTTTTATTCCATTTCAATTCCACCACAAGTGCCGGATAATTTTTTGCATACTCTGGTTTTGGAAGAAACACAAAGTCTGCAAATCCACGCCCCGACGGCATTTCCCGTACTGGTTTGAAATAATACCGCATTGCACTTAAATAGGCAATTGTAAGTACACTGCTCAAAGAGTTTTCATTGTTATATTGAATCGCTGACGCATATTCCATATGGATTTTTTCTATTTTCTCCGCTACCGTATCCGAATCCAGATCCAGCGTTGCATCCAGCAATTCCTCCGATTCTCGTTGAAACGAAAGAAACTCATTCCACTTTGTACTCTCCACCGCCGCTGTAAGTTCCTGTCGGATTTCTTCATTTGGAACAAATGCCATTCGCTTACTCTGATCATACCCCAAATACCCAAGATGGATCATATAAGTAAGCACATCATCCTTGTTGGCAAAGCTTACCGTATCATTCTGAAACGATTTTACATTGACATTCACATAGGCCCCGGACAACATTTCGATAATCGCAGTTTTCAATCCATCAAAATCCATGTTAATCAACGGCACGACCACTTCGTAGGAACTGGTGTCAGACCAGTAACTCTGGAATTGTTTCCACTTCATAATTTCAACTACAGCTTTCGGATTATATACCTGTGTTTCCTTGAGCAAATATCCATCATACCAGTGTTTTACTTCATCAAAATCTACATCGTACTTTTTGCAGAGTTCTGATACTTCTTCTTCCGTAAAACCTGTATAATCCGCAAAAATTTTTGCATCCAGCATAGTAAACTCATCAAAATTATTAAGAGCGGACTGTGTTTTTACTTTCTTGATTGGCAGAATCCCCGTCAGATACGCAAGCTGAATGTACTTGGTAGGTTCCGTTCCTTTGAAAAGGCCACGTAAAAAATTGATGTATTCTTCCTGTACCTTTTTGTTAGCTGCTTCATCACGAATCAAAACATCCCATTCATCAATAATAACAATAAATTTCTTTCCGGTTGCTGTATTGATGCGCGATAATGCCTCCGGCAAAGATGTAACTGTTTCTGAAAGCTCCTCTGGATAATACTCTCTCAGTTCTTTAATTGTCTGCTCTGCAATATAAGTCAGCACACCTGCCGCACCACCTGCCGGTTCCAGGCACCATTGAATATCGAGATGAATGACATCATACTGGTTCAGATGCTTCTGAAAGTCTGCGCTCTTTCCAATTTCGAGATTCATAAACATGGCGGCTGAATCACAGCCTTTGCTGTAATATGCCGTAAGCATATCTGCGGTGATTGACTTTCCAAACCTGCGCGGACGGCTGTTGCAGATGAATTTGGAAGTGGTATCCATGACACGGTTTGTATAATTCAGCAAACCGGTTTTATCTACATAAATTTCTGAATTTAACGCAACCTGAAATGCCGCGTTTCCGGAATTTACAAAAGTTCCCATGCCTGCACACTTCCTTCCATTTGTTCTTATATAAACCAACGCATATATTTTGATTTTATCATTGCCACACAGAAATAGCAAGTTTCATCGTCATTTTGCCCACAGTACGCTTTGTGAATTTCGTACAATTTGGTCTTTGAATTTTTGTTGATTTTTATGCTAAAATTTGATTATGGAACAGAAAATGCCAGGTGGCGCCAATTCGGCGCCCCTGGCATTTTCGTCACTTCATAACTGTTCAGTACCCTCACAGTTACGTTACTTCATAGTATTGCTATTTACAGTCTTACGATCATAGCCTCGCGTCCAGCGCCGGTTCCGATGAACTTCACCGGAGTCTTGGTGTACTCCTCAATGAAGTTGATGTAAGCCTTTGCGTTCTTCGGGAGATCCTCGAAGGTCTTGCAGCCGGACAGATCACCGAAGTTACCGTCGAACTCTTTGTAAACCGGCTTGCAGTTCTCTAAGAACTTTAAGTTAGTGGAGAAGTCCTCGGTCTCTACGCCGTTGTGGTCGTATGCTACACAGACTTTGATCTTGTCGAACTTGCCGATGGTATCTAAGTGGTTTACGGAAATACCGGTCAGTCCATTCAGACGCTTTGCGTATTTTAAGGTTACCAGATCCAGCCAGCCGCAGCGTCTCGGTCTGCCGCTTACAGTGCCGTACTCATGACCCAGGTCACGGATCTTGTCGCCGGTTTCGTCAAGCAGCTCGGTTACGAACGGGCCCTCGCCAACACGGCTGGAGTAAGCCTTGATGATACCGTATACGTTGCCGATATCGGATGCGCTTAAACCGGTACCGGTAATGATGCCGCCGATAGTCGGGTTGGAGGAGGTTACATACGGATAGGAACCGAAGTCGATATCAAGCAGGGTTGCCTGGGCACCCTCTACGATGACCTTCTTATCCTCTTCCAGTGCCTTGTGCAGATAGGTTACGGTATCGCACACATACGGCTTTAACTGCTCTGCGTACTCAGAGTAGGTCTTGTATACATCCTCAAAATTCAGTTTCTCATCGATGGTGGTGTCTTCCGGATTGTAGAACTTTAAGAGTGCTTTTCTGGACTCTACCAGTTCTTCCAGATGGCTCTTGAAGTTATCTGCGTACAGATCCTCCACTCTTAAGCCGGCACGCTCGTACTTATCACAGTAGGTCGGTCCGATACCTCTGCAGGTGGTACCGATCTTGGATGCCTTTCTCGCTTTCTCTAACGCGCGGTCCAGCATCGGATGGTACGGCAGGATGACATGGGTCTTGTCGCTGATCTTTAAATGGTTGTCGATATCATATCCGTGTGCCTTTAAGTTCTCGATCTCTCCTAACAGCACCTGCGGGTTCATAACAACTCCGTTGCCGATTACGCCAATGGTATGACCGGACAGGATTCCGGACGGAATCAGACGCATTGCAAATTTTACTCCGTTTACTTCGATTGTATGGCCTGCATTGTCACCGCCGGTTGCGCGGACAGCGATATCTGCATCCGTTGCAAGATAATCAATGACTTTACCCTTACCTTCGTCACCATAAAAACATCCAATAACTACATCTACCTTTGACATAATCAGTCTCCTTCGTTATAACTGCTGCCGTAACTGTTCTTTGCTGTTCCAGTTACCTGCTTTCCTTAAATTCAGGCGGAGCTTTCTGCTCCGCAAACATTAACAGTATATAAGATTCCTGCACTAAAATCAATACGCAAACACAAAAAGGCGGACAGATTTTCTAATCTGCCAGCCTTTTATTATCAATGTATCTTATTAATATTTATTAGTTTAAAAGGTTTATACCGTAATCTCGGCGGTCATGCCCAGATCCTCTTTGTTTGCTTCCAGGATCGGATTTACCACTTCGCTTAAGAACTCATCTACCTGCTTCGGCGCGCGGCCCACATAGCGGGACGGCTCCATGCATGCCTTCAGCTCGTCTAAGGAAAGTCCGAATGCCGGATCTGCAGCAATGAGCTCTAACAAGTTGTTGTCCAGGCCCTTCTCTTTGACATTTCTGCCTGCTTCCATAGAAAGCTGGCGGATGCGCTCATGCAGCTCCTGACGGTCGCCGCCTGCCTTTACTGCATCCATCATGATGTTCTCGGTAGCCATGAACGGAAGTTCTGCCATGAAATGCTTTTCGATCACCTTCGGATATACCACCAGGCCATCTACCACATTCAGGTACAGATCCAGAATACCATCAATAGCAAGGAAGCCCTCCGGGATGCTCAGGCGCTTGTTTGCGGAGTCATCCAGGGTACGCTCAAACCACTGGGTGGAAGCCACCATCATCGGGTTCATGACATCACTCATCACATAGTTGGAAAGGGATGCGATACGCTCGCTGCGCATCGGGTTTCTCTTGTAAGCCATAGCGGAGGAACCGATCTGGTTCTTCTCAAACGGCTCTTCCACTTCTTTTAAGTGCTGTAACAGACGGATGTCGTTGCTGAACTTATGGGCGCTCTGGGCAATGCCTGCCAGAATATTTAACACACGGGTGTCCACCTTACGGGAGTAGGTCTGTCCGGATACCGGGTAGCATGCGGAAAAGCCCATCTTCTCCGCGATCATCTGGTCTGCCTTGCGGCATTTCTCGTGATCGCCCTCAAACAGCTCCAAAAAGCTTGCCTGGGTACCGGTGGTTCCCTTGGAGCCAAGAAGCTTCATGGTAGAAAGCACATGATCCAGATCTTCAAGATCCAGACAAAGCTCGTTTAACCACAACGTTGCGCGCTTGCCCACGGTAGTCGGCTGGGCCGGCTGGAAATGGGTAAATGCCAGGGTCGGCTGGTTTTTGTATTTGTCTGCGAATTTTGCCAGCTCTGCCATCACGTTGATGAGTTTTTTGCGGACCAGTCTTAATCCCTCAGTCATGATGATGAGGTCGGTGTTATCACCAACATAGCAGGAAGTAGCACCCAGATGGATGATACCCTTTGCTTTCGGGCACTGCTGGCCGTATGCGTATACGTGGGACATCACATCGTGGCGCACCAGACGCTCGCGCTCCTTTGCTACCTCGTAGTTGATATCCTCCGCGTGTGCCTTTAACTCATCGATCTGCTCCTGAGTGATCGGCAGGCCCAGCTCCTTCTCGGTCTCTGCCAGCGCGATCCACAGTTTTCTCCAGGTTTTGAATTTCTTGTCCGGGGAGAAGATGTACTGCATCTCCTTACTTGCGTAACGCTCGGACAACGGGCTTTGGTATCTGTCGTTCATAAGAACCCTCCAATATTTTTCTGATTGATAGTTGTTTTTGCTGACTGCGGCCTGCGCAGCCAGACTTTTATTTGGTGTATTCGCCGCGGATGTCCTCGTGCGGCGGGTCTAACGGATAATCTCCGCTGAAGCATGCAGTGCAGATTGGAAGTCCTGCAGACAGCTCCTGCAAACGCTCCATCTTTAAATAAGATAAGGAATCTGCCCCAATGATCTGGCGGATTTCCTCAATGGTACGGCCACTGGCGATCAGCTGGTCCTCGGATGGAATATCAGTTCCGAAATAGCACGGATGTAAGAACGGCGGCGCACTGATCTTCACATGAACCTCTTTCGCTCCTGCATCCCGCAGCATCTTGACAATGAGATGGCTGGTGGTACCGCGGACAATGGAGTCATCAATCATGATGACGCGTTTTCCGGCTACTGCTTCCTTTAATACATTCAGTTTGACCTTTACCGCGGAGACACGGCTGCTCTGTTTCGGCTTGATGAAGGTACGTCCCACATAGGAGTTCTTCACAAACGCCGTTCCGTACGGAATGCCGGACTGCATGGAGTAACCAAGGGCCGCGGCGTTTCCGGATTCCGGCACGCCTACCACAAGGTCGGCATCCACCGGGGAGTCAATGGCGAGACAGCGTCCTGCATGGATGCGGGCATGGTAAACGCTCACACCGTCAAACACACTGTCCGGTCTCGCAAAGTAAATGTACTCAAACACGCATCTGGCCTGCTTTTTCGGATCTGGCAGGCACATGCTCTTATCGGATTTGATGCCATCCTTTGTGATGGTAACGATCTCACCCGGCTCTACGTCACGGACAAACTCCGCGTCGATGGTAGCCAGAGCGCAGCTCTCGGATACCAGAATGTAGGCATTCTCCTTTTTACCGATACAGAGAGGCTTAAAGCCAAACGGATCTCTGGCGCCAATCATTTTGCGCGGGCTCATGATGACCAGGGAGTAAGCGCCTTTGATCTTCTTCATGGCATTGGCTACCGCTTCCTCTACGGAAGAAGTACGCACACGCTCTCTGGCAATGTGGTACGCAATGACCTCGGAGTCAATGGTAGTCTGGAAGATTGCTCCGGTGTATTCCAGTTCTCTCCGCAGCTCCGGCGCGTTGACCAGGTTTCCGTTGTGGGCCAGCGCCAGGGTACCTTTGACATAGTTTAGTACCAGCGGCTGCGCGTTCTCGCGGGTACTGCTTCCCGCGGTGGAATAACGCACATGTCCCACACCAATATTTCCATGTAACCCCTCTAAGATGTCCGGTGTGAACACCTCATTGCAAAGCCCCATCCCCTTATACGCATTTACCTTCCCCTTCGGTCCCTCTGTGTCACTGACCGCAATACCGCAGCTCTCCTGCCCCCGGTGCTGCAATGCGAACAGTCCGTAATAGATCTCGGATGCCACATCATTGCCGTCAAAATCGTACATTCCGAATACGCCACACTCTTCATGCAGCTCATCTGGATTCAGCAAGCGTTTTTCTTCCATCGGCTTTCTTATTCCTCTCTGTGTATTTATAAGTGTCATAAATAAAAGAAGTTAATTTCAGAAGAAATTATAATACACAGGTATCTGAATTGCAATATATTTTTTTCGTCTGCCTGTTCTTTGCATGCACAAAGTTTCAAACAGGCCTATTTCCGCTGCACGGAATCGATCCGGTGGTAGAACTGAACCTCCAGTGCCTCCAGATTCAGGCGGACGCCGTAAATATCCTGTTCTTTTGCGCTTGCCGCTTCCCCGGCGGCATTGCCTTTCCCGTCCCTTCCGGCATCCATATCCTCCATCCCATCCAGGCTGGTCTTTGGGATCAGCTCCACCTCACAGATTTCTTCCCTGCACACCAGATTCAGCTCCGGCCGGTTCTGGTTCCAGTACAGGCCTGCGCCAGCCAGAAGCTCCGCACAAAGCGCTGCTGCCAGACAGGTCCGGAAACGCCGAATCCGCTGCGCACGCTGAAATTTTTGTGCCAGCCGCCGGATACCTCGTTTTCTCCAGCGTCTGCACGCACGATTCCATTTTCCGATCAAGAATCCTCCTATGTAAGCTCCCGCGAAATAGCGGGAACTTTGTGAAAAGCGAAGGACACCGCCCCGCAGCGTATTCTTTTCCCTGCTGCGCTGCAGCAAAAGGGAAAGTGACTCGTTTTGCTTAAGACGGTGTCTCTCTTGTTTGTTACTCTGCCGTACGGAATTTTCGGTTCAGAAAATTCCTATCTGTCAACTGCACGCTCCACATCATTCACCAGACCATCTACCACGCCGGTGCTCTCCCGCACGTCGCTGCGGTTTCCGGTTGTTCCGCCGGTTCCTCCGGTGCCATTACCGGCTCCTCCATTTTCCATGGAACCATTGCTTTCCATTCCGTTTGCGGCAGTGCCGCTCTCTCGCATGCTGCCGTTTGCTCCGTCGGACGCGCTCTGGGAAGCGGTGGTAGCTTCGTCTGCCATGCCGGTGTTGTTCTTATTGCTGCATCCGGCCAGGGCGCAGACGACCAGCGCCAGGATGAGCACACATGCGGTCATTCTGATTTTTTTCATCATCATATTCTCCTTTCTTTCCTGTTGCTAGTATGGGAAAAAAGGGAGGTTTTTATAAAAAATCAGAATTTCCTTTTTTATCAAATTTTCAGCCGGTTTTCTCCGGCATAAATGCCTTTGTGCCAGCTGCCTAGCCGATTACATCCTGCATATCGTACAGACCCGGCTCCTTTCCGGCCAGAAACAGTGCTGCCTGCAGCGCGCCTTTTCCGAAGATCGCCTTGGAATATGCGGTGTGGCTGAAGGTGATGACCTCGTCAGTTCCTGCAAAGATCACATCGTGGTCGCCTACAATGGTACCGCCGCGCACAGCGGAAATACCGATTTCGTTTTCATCACGTCTCACGCGCTCTGTACTGCGGTCGTATTTGTAGTGATAGCGGTTGTCCATCGCCTCGTTGATGGAATCAGCCAGCGCCAGCGCGGTTCCGCTCGGAGCATCCAGCTTCTTGTTGTGGTGTTTCTCCACAATCTCAATATCAAAGCCTGCGTTAGCCAGAACCTTAGCCGCATCCTGTACCAGCTTCATCAGGGTGTTGATGCCAAGGGACATATTGGCAGAGCGCAGAATTGCGGTCTTTTTGCTGGTCTCTTTTACTTTTTCAATCTGCTCCGGGGAAAGTCCGGTGGTGCAGAGTACTAACGGCATCTTGTGAGCGCCGCAGTAATCTAACAGATGGTCCACTGCCTTTGCGGATGCGAAATCTACGATCACATCTGCCTCCACATTGCATTCCTCCAGGGATGCAAATACCGGGTAGTCGCTTAACACAACCGGGTTTACGTCAATTCCTGCTACGATCTCAATGCCGTCCATCTCTTTAGCCAGGCCGGTAATGGTGCGTCCCATAGCGCCATTACAGCCGTGCATGATCATTCTTACCATATTCAGAAGTCCTCCTGTGCAAGTCTCATTCCATTTTCTGCAGTTTCTGTTGCTGCGATCAGCCCTGCTGTTTCGCAGCTTCTTTTCTTTTACAGAATTCCGTACTCCTGCATTGCCTTTTTCAGGCGCTCCTGGTTCTGCGGCTCCATCTCGGTCAGCGGCAGTCTTAACGGGCCTGCTTCCTTACCCATCAGGTTCAGCGCAGCCTTCACCGGAATCGGATTTACCTCGCAGAACAGGGCATTGATCAACGGAAGAGCATCTAACTGCATCTGACGGCTCTTTTCAATATCGCCCTTGAAGAAGTTCTCGCAGATCTCGTGGGTCTGTCTCGGAGCTACATTGGACAGAACGGAAATCACGCCCTTGCCGCCCATAGCCAGCAGCGGAACGATCTGGTCATCGTTGCCGGAGTACAGGTCTACGCATCCGTTTGCCAGATGCATGATCTCAGCGATGGCGGAGAAGTTACCGCTTGCTTCCTTCACGCCGACGATGTTCGGAACCTCGCGGCAGAGCTTTACGATGGTTTCCGGCTTCATGGTCAGGCCGGTACGAGTCGGAACATGATATAACAGGCACGGGATGCTTACAGACTCCGCAATTGCGGTGTAGTGAGCAATCAGGCCATTCTGGGTTGCCTTGTTGTAGTAAGGAGTTACCAGCAGCAGTCCGTCTGCACCAGCCTTCTCAGCCTCTTTGGAAAGATGGATTGCCTCTCTTGTGCAGTTGGAACCGGTACCTGCAATGACCGGAATCCGCTTGTTTACTACCTTGCAGGTGAAACGGATCACATCCAGATGCTCCTCGTGGCTCATGGTAGCGGACTCACCTGTGGTGCCGCATGCGATGATCGCGTCGGTGCCCCCTGCGATCTGCTCCTCTAACAGTGCCTCAAGTTTCTCGTAATTTACCTCTCCAGATTCTGTAAACGGGGTTACCAGCGCAACACCAGCGCCTTCAAAAATAGCCATGTGATTTTCCTCCTTCATATTCTTCCTGTGTAGTCTTAAAACCGGCACAATCGTTCGGATATTATTCAGAGCATGCGCATAAGTGCTTTTACAGACAAAATAAGGAGACTGACAAATTCCGGTCAGCCTCCTTAAAGTCGTTCTTTGCTTTCTGCTTTAAGTAGCTCTCCATCCGGTTGGATGACAGTTACAGGATTCTTCACCCTGTCCCCAGATAAATGACGTCCAGACCGCCCTGTATCTTCGGCGCCCGCCCTTTCAAGAAACCCTCTTCTGCTTCTGGTGCATCAGATCCTCTACTCATGCTTCGCGCAACCTCTACTTGCCTGTTTGTGTATAATAGTAGCATTAACCTATTTAATTGTCAAGTTATCTGCAATCCACTTCTTCCACTTTGTCTGCGATGCGGCGGATGCCTTCCGGCAGTACCTTGCCGGTCACAATGACCTGGACCTGGTCGCGGCATTTCAGCAGACCCTCCAATTCCTCTTCCGTCACGATGTTCTGATCCACCAGGCCAAGGGCCTCGTCAAGCACCAGAAGATCGCACTCTTCCGTGGTCAGCACCTTTTTTGCATAGTTCAGTCCATTGCGGATATTGATTTCTTCATCTTTCTTTTCCGCATCGCTCAGCTCCGCAAAATAACGGTCTGACTTTTCAAACCGGAATACTTTGAGTTCCGGCTCCATGCGCTTTAATACTTCCAGATTTCCTGTTTTTTCACTGCCTTTTAAAAACTGGATCACGATCACGGTTTTCTGCTCTGTGAGCGCCTGGAGCGCTCTGCCAAGGGCCATCGCTGTCTTTCCTGAGCTGTCTTTGCCGCAGATGGCCTCTAGTCTTCCTGTACTCATCGCTTTTGCACCTCTGTTTTTCTTAGCATTTGGGAGCCTTCTGTCTAAGCAGACGCTCCGTCGAAATCATTCATCTCGTTGATACAAGCGTCATTATCCTATCACATTCCCCTGCCATTTGCAAGTCCGTGTACCGTAAATCCGTTTATACAGCGTCATCCTCCGGCTCTCCACACTCCAATTTGCTGATGGAAACCTCATAGGCCACGCGCTTTTCGCACTCCGTCTCACTGAGCTTTTTGGTGTATTCCCGGCTCTGGACACGCCCCCAGACTCTCACCCGGGTTCCCACCTCAAAGCCGGATGCAAACCTTGCGTTTCTGCCCCAGGCAATGCAGGGAATGTAGTCAGACTTGCCATACGGACGGTTCACTGCCAGGAGAAGATCCGCGATCTCACGGCCCAGCGGCGTTTTCCGGTAGACCGGTGCCTTGCAGATATAGCCGTCCAGGAAAATCTGGTTCGTTTTGGTATAATCCGTGAACTTTTCCATAAAATGAATCTCCCGGACAAATACCGACAGCACCAGGCGGTTTTTGATACCCTCATGCCGGTTATAGGAACGGAACTGGCCAATGGCCTCCACCGTGCAGCCAATGTAATCTTCCTTTACGTCCAGAAGGCGCTCAGAAATCATGAGCGGGATAATGTCAGCCTGTTCGCTCAGGCGGCTCACCGCCACATTTACCAGATAGAAGCCCTCTCCGAACACCTCATGACTGAAGGTAAATCCGGAAATGATCTCCCCGATCACACTCACCTTATTGTTTTCAATCACTTTTTCTGACATAGTATTTTCTCTCCTCTTCCCATTTCATTTCTTTTAGCTTGCTCTCAGCTATTATCATATGTATGGGAAAATGAGAAAATTTATTCAGTGTTTCGCTCGACAAATGGCGGCAAATCGCGCCACCAGACAGCCGGAAACGACAGCAGAGATCCACTCACTGATCCAGAATCCGTGCCATACCCCCACCGGACCCAGAAAATGGTTTAAAATCCAGGCCGCCGGGAGGATCACAACCAGATAGCGGCACAGGGAAATGATGAGGGAGGACATGCCCATTCCAAGTCCCTCAAAGGCGCCGCTGGCCGTTACCGACACGGAGGAGATCAGGAATCCCATGCTGATCAGCCGGAGGGCCTGCGCCCCGGCCTCCACGGTCTCCGGATTTGTGGTAAACAGCTGCATGAGTCCCCGGGAGAAAAACATGCAGCCCAGGGTTCCCACCGCCATGATGGCGGCGCTCATCACCAGAGTCAGCTCAAATAGCCGCCATACGCGCTTCATTTCCTTTGCGCCATAATTGTAACCAATGAGCGGGCGCAGGCCCTGCACAATGCCGCTGGCCGGAAGGTAAAGGAAGGTCTGGAGCTTGTAATAAATACCAAGCACCAGCACGTAACTGGCAGAGGATGCCGCCAGAATCCCGTTTAACGCAGAGATCAAAAGGGATGGCAGCGCCAGGTTTAAGATGGCCGGAACGCCGATTCCGTAAAGCCGCTTAAGGATCGGCGGATTTGGCCGCAGATCCCGCCCGGAAAATTTAACCGGGAACGGTTTTCCCACATACATCACCAGATAAACCGCCAGGGAAACCATCTGTCCAACACAGGTGGCAATGGCCGCGCCGGAAATTCCCAATTCCAAGAAACCTCCTATTCCAAAGATCATGACCGGATCTAAAACAATGTTGGTGACAGCGCCGCACAAAAGGCTCACCATGGCCACCTTCATACGGCCCACTGCCTGGAAAATCTTCTCAAAAAACAGTTCTGCCATAATGACCGGCGCAAACGAAAATGTAATCCATACATAGCGCATAGCCAGCGCTTTTACCTGTTCATCGTCCGTAAACATGGCTAAAAAATGCGGCATAAATAAGAGGGAAATCACTGCCAGCACCACGCCGTGCACCAGGCAGCATAACAGCCCCTGTCCGGCCGCATTTCCGGCCTTTTCCTTTTCCCCCGCCCCCAGATAAAGGGACACCAGCGCGTTGATACCCACGCCAAAACCAATGGCTGCCGCGTTGATAAAATTCTGGACCGGATATACCAGAGAAAGCGCCGTCATGGCATCTTCACTGATTTTCGCCACGTAAAAGCTGTCGATGATGTTGTAAAGGGAGTTCACCAGCATGGACACCACCATCGGCAGTGCCATGGATACCAAAAGTGGGAACACCGGTTTTTCTTTCATGAATGTATCTGTCATGTTCGTCTCCTTTCGTAAATGAGTTTGTCCAATGAAACCAAAAAAACGCCACACAGCCGCCCTCTCAGAAACGAAAAGGAGCTGTGTGGCGAAAAGTAGTCAAAGCTAGAAAATTCCACACCAGGTTTTGGAACTATTTTATTTTTTGAAGGAAGCTCTCTTACGCATGGTCGGATCCAGGATCTTCTTGCGGATACGCAGGTTCTCCGGGGTTACCTCAAGAAGCTCGTCGGTATCGATGAACTCCAGGCACTGCTCCAGGCTCATGATCTTCTTCGGAACCAGCTTTAATGCCTCATCGGCGCTGGAGGAACGGGTGTTGGTCAGCTTCTTGGTCTTGCAGACATTGACCTCAATATCCTCGGTCTTCGGGTTCTGGCCGATGACCATACCGGAATAAACCTTCTCGCCCGGTCCTACAAAGAGGATACCGCGCTCCTGTGCGTTGAACAGACCGTAGGTGATGGTCTCGCCGCTCTCGTAAGCGATCAGAGAACCGGTCTTACGGTAGCTTAAGTCACCCTTGTACGGGCCGTAGCCATCGAAGATGGTGTTAATGATACCGTTACCCTTGGTATCGGTCATGAACTCACCGCGGTAGCCGATCAGGCCTCTGGCCGGAATGGAGAACTCCAGACGGGTATAGCCGCCATTTGCCGGGCTCATGCCCTGCAGCTCGCCCTTTCTGGAAGTCAGCTTCTGGATGACTGCGCCGGTAAACTCTTCCGGAACGTCAATATAAGCTAACTCCATCGGCTCTAACTTCTGGTTGCGCTCGTTATATTTATACAGTACCTCAGCCTTGCTGACTGCGAACTCAAAGCCCTCACGGCGCATGTTCTCGATGAGGACAGACAGATGCAGCTCACCACGGCCGGAAACCTTGAAGCAGTCCGGAGACTCAGTCTCCTCTACACGCAGGCTGACATCGGTGTTCAGCTCACGGAACAAACGCTCTCTTAAATGACGGGAGGTCACAAACTTACCTTCCTGGCCTGCCAGCGGGCTGTCGTTTACCATGAAGTTCATGGAAATGGTCGGCTCGGAAATCTTCTGGAACGGAATGGATTCCGGATTTTCCGGGGAGCAGATGGTATCACCGATGTGCAGATCCGCAATACCGGATACAGCCACGATATCACCGATGGTTGCTTCCTGAACCTCAACACGCTTTAAGCCATCGAACTGGTACAGCTTACCGATCTTGACTCTGCGCATCTTGTCCGGATCATGATGGTTTACGATAACACAGTCCTGATTTACCTTCAGGCTTCCGTTGTCGATCTTGCCGACACCGATACGGCCAACGAAATCGTTGTAGTCAATGGTGCTGATGAGCATCTGGGTATCTGCGTCCGGGTCTCCCTCCGGAGCCGGGATGTAGTCTACGATAGTCTCAAACAGCGGGCTCATGTCTACTTCCGGATCGCTCAGCTCCTTCTTTGCGAAACCTGCACGGGCAGACGCGAAAATGAACGGGCAGTCTAACTGCTCGTCAGAAGCGTCCAGGTCCATGAACAGCTCTAATACCTCATCGATAACAGCTTCCGGTCTTGCCTCCGGACGATCAATCTTGTTGATGCAGACGATAACGGACAGGTCCAGATCCAGGGCCTTCTGCAGAACGAACTTGGTCTGCGGCATCGGTCCCTCGTAGGCGTCTACCACCAGGATAACGCCGTTTACCATCTTCAGAACTCGCTCAACCTCACCACCGAAATCCGCATGTCCTGGGGTGTCGATGATGTTGATCTTCTTATCTTTATAAAATACTGCGGTATTCTTGGAAAGAATGGTAATTCCACGCTCACGCTCGATATCGTTGGAATCCATAACACGCTCTGCTACTTCCTGATTGGCACGGAATACACCGCTCTGCTTTAACAGCTCGTCTACCAGGGTGGTTTTACCGTGGTCAACGTGGGCAATGATCGCGATGTTACGGATGTCTTCTCTCTTCATTTTCATAATCGTAATCTTCCTCTTTCTTTAGGCGAAAATGCGCATCGGCGCACTCTCTTAAGCTTTAAAAAAACTAAGGACTTGTTGCCAGGTCCTTAGTTCACGTCTATCATCACAATTTATTAATATAGCATCACGCATAGCGGATTGCAAGACTTTTTTCCGCAATCCCAGGCTTTTTTCTGTTTAAAATTTAAAACAGCACCAGTTCTCCATCCGCAAAGCCATAATAACATTCTTTTTCCCGGGTCATGACCGCTTTTCCACCGGTTTTCTCGGTGATCTGAGCCACCAGGGATCCTTCTTTTTCCAGCGGCACCATACAGACTACATCCACCGCGTCCGTGTACTGGGTATCCAGAACCGGAATCTCCATCTGGGCGGTGATGTACTGAATCTTGCCGATGCCATTGTAATCGGTATGGATCTTTAATTCCACGCCCGGGCATTTCTCCACGATCACGCTGTTTTTAAGCCCTTCCTGCACCGCACCGGAGTAAGCCCGCACCAGGCCGCCGGTTCCAAGGAGCGTTCCACCAAAATAACGGGTCACCACCACGCAGATATTCTTCACTTCCGCGCCCAGAAGCACATCTAACATCGGGCGGCCCGCGGTCTGGGCCGGCTCGCCGTCATCACTGCAGCGCTGCACCTGTCCGCGCTCGCCAATGACATAAGCCGAGCAGTTGTGTCTGGCATCCCAGTATTTCTTTTTCATCTCATCAATGAAGACCACCGCCTCCTCCTCGCTCTCCACCGGTCTTGTGGTGGCAATGAAGCGGGATTTTTTCTCGGTCAGTTCGCCCTCTCCGCCCTCGAAGAGGATTTTATATCGTTCCATCATGGGTATACTTCCTATATATCATTAATCTTGTTTCGCTCCTATCTTACCAGTAAATACGGCTTCTTGCAAGGAGTTATGCTGTTCCACCGTCATACGTTGCATTGTAACGCCCGTTTTGGTATAATCATAATTGGATTTTTATAGAAAAATCCCGACAACAAAGGAGGATTCCTACATGAATTATGGAAAAGACGCGACAGAAAAGCGTCTGCAGGCCGTAAACTCCCGGAGCCGCAAATACCGCTCCCGGATTTTTCTTACCTTTATAAAGACCTGCTGCGTGCTCTGTCTGTTTAGCGTTCTGGTCATATCCAGTATCGGCATCGGTATTGTCATGGGCATCATCGACAATTCCCCGGAGCTGAATGTGGACAGCATCGTCCCCATCGGCTATGCCACCACCGTGTATGACAGCGCCGGTAACTTAACCGACACTCTGGTAACCGCAGGCTCCAACCGGGAAGAAGCTACCTACGATGAACTCCCGCAGGACCTGATCAACGCTTTCGTTGCCATTGAGGACTCCCGCTTCTGGACCCACAACGGCATCGACCTACGCTCCATCTCCCGTGCCGCGGTCGGTGTGCTGACCGGCGAGAACCGCGGAGGCGGAAGTACCATCACCCAGCAGCTCATCAAGAACAACATGTTCAATGGCGGTATGGAGACCAGCTTCGGTGCCAAGTTAGAGCGAAAGCTCCAGGAGCAGTATCTGGCCTTACAGCTCACAAAATCCATGGACCGCAAGCTGATTTTAACCAACTACTTAAACACCATCAACTTAGGTAACAATGCCCTGGGCGTCAAGGTAGCGGCAAGGCGGTATTTTAATAAGGATATTTCTGACCTGACGCTCTCCGAGTGTGCGGTCATTGCCGGAATCACCCAGAATCCGTCCCGCTTAAACCCCATCAGCGGCCAGGAAGCCAACGCGGAAAAGCGCAAGGTCATCCTGCAGTATATGTTTGAGCAGGGGTACATTACCAAAGCGCAGCAGGAGGAAGCCCTGGCAGACGACGTATACGCCCGCATCCAGATGGTGGACAATGTCTCCAAAGAGAACTCCACTCCGTACAGCTATTTTACCGACGAGCTGACCCAGCAGGTAAAGGATACGCTGATGGAAAAACTGGGCTACACCGAGACGCAGGCCCACAACCTGCTCTACAGCGGCGGACTTCAGATCTACACCACCCAGGATCCGGCCATCCAGGCCATTGTAGATGAGGAAGTCAACGATCCGTCCAACTACTCGGCTGCCCGCTACAGCCTGGAATACCGTCTCTCCGTAACCCATGCGGACGGCTCCACCGAACATTTCTCGGAAAAGAACTTAAAATCCTGGCACGCGTCCACCTTAAACGCAGGCTGGGAAGGCCTTTACAACAGCGAAGCCGAGGCGGACGCCGATATTGAAGCCTATAAGGCGGCTATCCTGCAGGAAGATGACACCATCATCGGAGAACGTTCCAGCAAGGTGCTGCAGCCTCAGGTTTCTTTCGTGATCATGGACCAGAAAACCGGACAGGTCAAAGCCATCAGCGGCGGCCGCGGTACCAAGACGGCCAGCCTGACCTTAAACCGTGCCACTGATACTACCAGACAGCCGGGTTCCACCTTCAAGGTCATCACCGCCTTTGCCCCGGCGCTGGATACCTGCGGCGCTACCCTGGGAAGCGTTTATTACGACGCGCCATTCACGGTAGGAACCAAAACCTTTAAAAACTGGTATAAGCAGGGTTATCTCGGCTACTCCAGCATCCGCGACGGTATTATCTACTCCATGAACATCGTTGCCGTGCGCACCATGATGGAAACCGTAAGCCCGCAACTGGGCGTGGAATACGCCAAGAACTTCGGCATCACCACTCTGACCGACACCGACATGAACGCGGCAACTGCCCTGGGCGGCATCACCAAAGGCGTAACCAACCTGGAGCTTACCTCGGCCTTTGCTTCCATTGCAAACGGAGGTCTTTACACCAAGCCGGTATTCTTTACCAAGATCCTGGATCACGATGGAAAGCTGCTCATTGACAATGAGCCGGAGACCCACCGGGTTCTCAAAGATTCCACCGCATTCCTGCTGACCGATGCCATGAAGGATTCCATGCAGGCCAACCGCATCTTCGCAAGCTCCGGTGTCAGCGTCAGCTCCACCAGCACCCGCGCGGCACTGCCGAACATGTCCGCGGCCGGCAAGAGTGGTACCACCAGCAACAACAACGATATCTGGTTTATCGGCTACACACCTTACTACACCGCCGGTGTGTGGGGCGGCTGCGATGAAAACCAGAAGCTCACCGCCCAGAACGGCGGCACCTCTTACCACAAAGATATCTGGCGCAAGATCATGACCCGCGTGCACGAAGGCTTAAGTGATCCGGGCTTCACCGTGCCGGACAGCGTGGAAACCGCCGAGATCTGCCGCAAATCCGGCAAGCTCGCGATTCCTGGTGTCTGCTCCCATGATCCGCGCGGAGACGCCGTCTACACAGAATATTTCGCCAAGGGAACCGTTCCGACCGAAATGTGCAACACCCATGTGCTTGCCACCGTCTGCAGCGTCACCGGACTTCTTCCGGGTGCCAACTGCCCGAAGACCTCCCGCGTGCGCATTGCCCTCCCGGCAGATGAGGAAGGCGAAACAGACGATTCCAAATACGCAATGCCCACCAGGCACTGTTCCGGTCACACCAGTGTGACGGTTGATCCGTCTTACTTAGGTCCGGATGAAGCCGGCGATGGCTCCGGCAGTTCCGGATCTGGCAGAACCGGTGTTGTCCCCGGTCTTGGACCAGGCGGCACCAGCACCAGGCCTTCTTCGGGAGTGTCGAACGGCCCCGGACGGGACTGATCGTTTTCTTTCATTCTTTTATACCAAAAACGCTGAGGCATTTTAGCCCCAGCGTTTTTTGATGTCCCTCATATTCTGTTTTTTGTTCTTTTACAGCATGGTTCCGATGCTGTATCCAATCAGTGTTACTACAAGCGGTGTAAGAATCATCATGAGAATACCATATTTGTAAATCTGATTCTTGCTGCTGTACTCATTGCCATGGAGCATTGCAATAACGGCAAAGCTGGACGGCATCAGATAAGCGGCAGAACCACAAAAGCTGGTTACCATGGAGATTGCTACCAGATTCACCACACCAGTGCTCATGCCAAGGGCAACGCCCAGGCCGGTCATAACGGTGATGGTGGACACATTGGATGCAAAGTTCGTCATAAATACGGCTGCATAGGCAATGATCAGCACTACGGCCATCGTCGGAACATGGCTGATAAGCGGGCTGATATAGGCAGACATAAACGCGTTCACGCCGGTTTCCTCTGCGCAGATTACACTTCCGAAATATACACCGATACTGATGAAGATCAGGATGCCCCAGTTGATGTGCCTGTTCACGATATCGCGCACATCAATAAGCGGCTTGTTGTCAATGCTGATGATACCCATCAGAACGACCGATAAGGTTGCCCAGAAGGTGATGCCATAGCTGTTCAGGGTAGTCACGAATGCAGCGTCCGGAATAAAGAGCTTTAAGAAGCCCGGTATAATCCAGAGAAGGACGGTCAGGAAAAATACAAATACGGTTACCTTCTCTCTTAAATCCATCGGTCCCTGCTGATCCAGGACTTTATTTACGTCAAAGTCCTTAAATCTGCTGAAATCTGGTTTTGCCAGCAGACGCACAATCAGTGCCATCAAAATGAACAGGACAATGCCGGTCGGAATACCGAACAACAGATACGTAAACAGGCTGATGCTCTGTCCTGTAGCAGATTCATACACGCCAAGTCCAAGAATGATCAGAGAATGGGAAATCGGAGTCATGGCACCGCCGATATTAACTCCAAACAAAGTGATAATGTTGGTAATATGCGGATAACTGTCCTCCCTTGTATACCCCAGTTCCTGGTAGATACGGTTTACAAATGCCAGCATAAAAGCTGCTGCCGGAACCTGATCAATGAAAGCGCCAAGAATCATACCAAGAATACCAAGGGAAATGGTGAAGGTCCAGGGATTCCGGTTCACAAATTTCTGACTCATAAATTTTGCGACCAGGCGGGAAGTGAAGCCGGATTCATTTAACGCATGTGTCATGATAAAGGTCATCAGCACAAAGTAAACAACCCAGTTTCCAAGGCTTCCGCCAATTGCGCCATTCAGCGTTGTAGCTCCGGTTCTTGACAAAAGTACGACCGCCAGCATGGCCGGCCATACCGTATCCACTGCTGAAAGCAGGATTACGGTAGAAATAAAGACACCGATCACACGAATACCTGCAGTTGTCATGGGTGCCGGTGCCGGCATCGCCCAAAAAATAGCCACGATAAGAAGACAGAGCGCAATCTTGATCAGTTTCGGCTTTTCCATACTAAATTTCTGTGTCATCATTCAACCCCTCCTGACTTACATATTTTCTTTCGGCAGATCCCACTGGCAGAATTTCCAGTATGGCGCATTGACCCGTTCCCGGTACGCATCCATATTCACTCCGTGCCAGTCATAAAATCCCTCTCCCGCCTTCACTCCGGTCTTACCTTCCGCAATCAGTTCATCAATACATTTCGGTACCGTCTTGGTATCACTGATGATTGGGAACAGATTCCGGCATGTTGTCCGGTTCAATTCCAGACCACCGTTATCGAAATGCTCAAAAATGCCAATAGACGTATAACGCGGACAGAAGCTGTACTGGAGTGCCCGGTCAATATCTCTCGGTTCTGCAACACCTTCCTCCACCAGTGCAAGAACTTCTCTCCACAGCGCAAACTGCAGGCGGTTTCCGATAAAGCCGGGAGTCGGCTTCTTTAACACAACCGGTTTGCGGTCCAGTTCTTCCAGGAGCCTGTATACATACTCGATAACACCCGGAGCCGTATTCTTTCCCCCACATAACTCGAAATACGGGACCATATGTACCGGATTGAATGGATGCGTTACAATGATCCGATCGCCATATTTTTCACAGGTTTCTGCAAGAACATCCGGTACAATGGAAGAACTTACAGAACAGATGGCCTTTACTTTCGGACAGGTTTCCTCCAGAATATGGTAAATCCCGTGCTTTACATCCGGATTCTCCAGTGCGCTTTCAAATACGATCTCCGCGTCCGCCATATCCTTGTAGTCACTGGAAATAACGAGATAGGTCTTGCAGATATCTGCCTGTTCACTGGTTGCAAGTCCATGTCCTACCATACTTTTCCAGTGATTTTCATAATCATTCAGACACCGTTTAGCCGATGATTCGCTGCGGGCATAAACCACTGTTCTGAATCCATGGCCTGTAGTCAGTACCGCCAGGCTGGTAGCGATGATTCCAGTTCCGACAATTCCAATTGTGCGTACCTCTTTGCCCATGATATGTTACCCCCTTTGTTTTGTTAATTTTTTATCACTATCTGTATCATATCATGTTCGCATTTCATCTGCAATTCGAATTGCGCAGTCATCATATCCAGAATGGAATAGATTGTCTTATCTACTCTTTCCATTTCAGAATAAATGAGTTATAATAATAGTCAGGTTTTATAGTAATCTGACATTTTATAAAGAGGTGTTCATCATGCCAAACATTCAATATTATCAGGAATTCGCAGCACTGTCCCACTACTTAAGCTTCTCCAAAACTTCGGAAGAGCTCTGCGTATCCCAGTCTTCCCTCTCCAAGCATATTGCTGCGCTGGAGCAGGAACTGGGGCTGACCTTATTCATCCGCAATTCCAAAAACTGTGCCCTTTCCGATGCCGGACGTGAAATTCTTCCCTATGTGGAACAGCTGCTGGAAGCCCATCGCAGCATTGAGCAGATTGGTCAGGAGCAATACCGCAAGCTTGCGCAGCAGCGAAGGAATCCTCAGATCTGCATTGCCTCCTGCCCACTGATCGGAGCTTACCGGATTGCGGATTTCATGGCCCATTTCAGCACCCTGCATCCGGAGATTGCGGTCGGCACCTCTGAGTTCGAACCAGGGCTGATTCCCCAGATGCTGAATTCCGGTGATGTAGAGCTGGCCTTTGTCCGTCCCTTTCGGACCGGCATGTCCGATTATGATTCCATCGAGTTTGTGCGCGAAGACATTATCGCGGTACTCCCAAAAAGCCATCCGCTCGCGCAGGAATCTTTCATTCCGCTGGCCGCACTGAAAAATGATCCCATGATTCTCATTGGGGAACAGGCCGAACTTCACTATGTCTGCATGCAGCTTTGCCAGAAAGCCGGTTTTTCTCCCGCCTCCCGCTTCAACGGGCTCCGGCCGGACAATATCATGGCTCTGGTCTCTCTGAATATGGGAGTTGCGCTGCTGTCGCAGAATTTCTACGAGTATTACAAACGGAAAAATACAGTCGGAGTCCGTATTATGCCAACTGCTTCCACCTCTATCCGGCTAATCCGGAAAAAGGGCCATAAACTTTCCAGACCAGCACAGATTTTCTGGAATTTCATCAAAGAAGATTCAAAAAATATACATAAATAATCAGGGGGTATTCACATGCAAAAGAAATTTAAATCCGGCACTTTTCTCCCGGACAGTCTCATCTCCTGCCGCACCCTTTACAAGGCCAACGGCTTCTCCAACGATGACATGTCCCGTCCCATCATCGGTGTCTGTAATTCCTTCACGGACATTGTTCCCGGCCACCGTCATTTGAAAGAGCTGGCTGAGCAGGTCAAATACGGTGTTTACCGCGCTGGCGGCACACCGGTCGAATTCGGCTGCATTGCCGTATGCGACGGTGTCTGCACCACCCACAGCGGTGCCCGCTACTCTCTGCCGTCCCGCGAGCTTGTGGCAGACAGCATTGAGACCATGGCACGGGCTCACCGGCTGGACGGTCTGGTACTCATCGGTTCCTGCGATAAAACTGTTCCGGGCATGCTGATGGCAGCCGCAAGACTGGATATTCCGTGTATCTTCCTGGCCGGCGGCTGCATGCTGGGCGGCCAGTCATTCGGCGGCAAACGCAAATCCGACTCCACCTCCATCGAGGAAGCCTATGGTATGTACCAGGTCGGCAAGATCGACCACGACGTTCTGGAAGACATCACCGAGCTCTGCTGCCCGACCGTCGGTTCCTGCCAGCATATGGCCACTGCAAACTCCATGTGCTGCATGGCAGAGGCTCTGGGCTTAAGCCTGCCGGGTTCCGCGGCAATTCCGGCTGTCTATAACGACCGTATCCGCGCGGCACTTCTCTCCGGCGAGACGGCTGTTCATATGGTATTAAATGGCATCACATCCCGGGATATCCTGACTCCGAAGGCCATCCGCAACGCCATCATGGTCCTTATGGCAACCGGAGGCTCCACCAACTGTGTCATCCACACCCTTGCCATTGCCCACGAGATCGGTCTGGATTCCAAGACTGTCATGGGATGGTTTGAAGAATACGGAAACAACATCCCACTCATCTGCCGCATCAATCCGGCTTCCAAGGAATTCGACGCCGAGGACTTCTACAAAGCAGGCGGCATTCCGGAGGTTCAGCGCCAGATGAAGCCGCTTCTGTACAACGACTGTATGACCGTGACCGGCAAAACCATCGGCGAAAACGCCGCAGCCTGTCGCAGTCTCTACCCGAAGAACCCGGAGGTCATCACCTCCCTCGAGAAGCCATTCTCCACCCTGGCAGGACTTGCCATCATGCACGGCAACCTGGCTCCGGACACCGCTGTAGCCAAACCTGCTGCTGTCGCGGAGGAAGTGCGCCACTTCACCGGCAAAGCCATCTGCTTCGACAGTGAGGACGCAGTCAGCGATGCCATCGCAAAACAGCTCATCAAGCCAGGTCATGTAGTGGTAGTCCGCTACGAGGGACCGAAAGGCGCTCCGGGCATGCCGGAAATGTTCAAGCCGATGAAGCTGCTCTACGGCCAGGGCTTAAACAAGTGCACCGCCCTCATCACCGACGGACGCTTCTCCGGCACCAACAACGGCTGCTTCGTGGGCCACATTTCCCCGGAAGCCGCAGCCGGCGGCCCTATTGCCCTCATTGAGGACGGCGACGAAGTCGAGATCGACATCCCGAATAAAAAACTGGAACTCCATGTCTCCGATGAAGAGCTTGCCCGCAGAAAAGCTGCATTCCACTATGAACCAAAGGAAGTGGACGGATATCTGAAACGATATGCGCTGCACGCGAGAAGCGCGGACCAGGGCGGAGTGATTGTGGATTAACAAACTATCTGTACACAAAAGGCGCGGAAACTGTCTGGCTTCCGCGCCCTTTCTTTGATTATTCGGTTCTTTAGAAAAAAACATCCTCATCCACGTCTTCCGGTTCCTCTGTATCCGGTCTGATCTGAATCCCTCCATATACATCACTATTAGAAACTACAAAAGGTGGAACCACTATACAAAAAAGTTCTGAAAAGGGTTTCATTTTCCTTTTCAGAACTTTTTCTCCATTTATTCTTTCATCTTCGGCTTAAACACCAGCGCCCCCAGATACCCGAACACCAGCGCCGCGGCGATTCCAGCAGAAGCGGCGGTCAGACCGCCTTTGAAGATTCCAATGGGTCCCTCTTCTCCGAATGCCTTTTCTACACCCTTCCACAGGGTATTTCCAAAGCCGAGAAGCGGCACCCCTGCCCCGGCTCCGGCCCATTTCAAAAAGGGTTCGTAAAGGCCCAGCCAGCCTAAGATATTGCCCGCCACGACCAGCGTTACCATGACCCGACCAGGCATCATTTTGGTACGGTCTAACAGAATCTGCGCCAGGGCACAGATGATACCGCCCACCAGAAAGGCACGGACCAGCTCCATCACCACACCGCCACCAAAACTTCCCGGGCCGCCTTCTGCTGCGCCAGCCATCATACTGATTATGCTATGATTCAGAATCATTTCACACCTCCATCCGTTCCAGCATCACCGCATGAGCGATTCCCGGGATGCTCTGTCCTTCGTTATAGCTGACGGTGGAGAGCAGCGCACCGGTTGGCACAAACAGAACCCGGTTCCACTCGCCCCGCATCAGTTTCGGCAGAATGTGGGCGCACAGGGTTACTGCGGAGCAGCCGCAGCCGCTTCCGCCAGAGTGAACATCCTGCTCGCCCCGGTCATAGATTTCCAGGCCACAGTCCATGTGTTTTCCGGTAATATCATAGCCGCTGTTCTTCATAAAATCCAGAAGTGCTTTCTGCCCTACCGCTCCCAAATCCCCGGTGATGATACGGTCATAGTAAGAGGCATCCACACCAAAATCCTCAAAGTTGCGGCAGATGGTATTCCAGGCCGCCGGAGCCATGGCAGCTCCCATGTTCATGGAATCCTTGGTTCCCATGTCCACCAGCTTTCCGGTGGTGATGCCGGTGATCGCCACGCGAAATCTGTGGTCTGCTGCACAAAGCACCTGGATCTGCTTCTGCTGCGCCGCTTCTGTTTTCTTCCCCACATTAGTTTCTGCCTGTTTTTCTTCCGTTCCCAAAGCTTTTTCACTACCCGCTTCTGTTTGCCCGCTTTCCAGCACCACTGCCCCGCACCCGGTCACGGTCCAGGTGGCGCTCTGCGCTCTCTGGTTCCCGTACCCCAGCGGAAAACGAAACTGTTTTTCTGCCGTCGCGTAATGGCTGGAAGCCAGGGCCAGTACACGGTCCGCATATCCGGCATTTACGCACATGGCCCCCAGGCCCAGCGCCTCTCCCATGGTGGAACAGGCTCCGTAAAGGCCAAACAGTGGAATTTCCAGATCTACCGTACCGAACGAGGTGGCAATCAGCTGTCCCAGAAGATCTCCCGCAAAGAGATAGCGCACCTCTCTCCGGTGGATATTTCCCTTCCCCAGCGCCAGATCTGCCGCCTGCTTCTGCATGGCACTCTCCGCCTGTTCCCAGTTTTCCATTCCAAACATTTCATCCTGCTCTTTGACATCAATTCCGTCCGCCAGCGGCCCCTGTCCTTCCTTTTTCCCCGCGACCGAAGCCCAGGACGCCACAAACGCCGGATGTTCAAACCGCAGACTTGCCTTTCCCACCTGCATAAAAAACTCCTTTCCTGCTGCATTCACTCTGAACTTAGTATGCGCAAAAAAGGAGTTTTTATCAAAAATAAGTTACTACACAAAAAGCTGAATTACGATCAGATTTTATCATCTCTGAAAGCAATTCAGCTTTTTCAGTTTACAATGGATTATTTCTATGTGTTATAGTTATGCCGCTACTGCCTCTTTTTCTCTCTTCGCTGCCTGGTATCCGATCACGCATACTGCGCCTACCAGAACCAGTCCGATGAGGTCAGTCAGGCTGCCAGGAACCAGAAGGGTCAGGCCGCCAACCACGCAGAGGATGCGCTCCCACCACTTCATGTTGCGGAATACGAAACCGCTTAAACCTGCTGCCACACCAAAGATACCAACGATGCTGGTGATGGTGATCATCACAACTTCCGGGATGGTGGTGTTGATGAACAGCATAGCCGGGTTCATAGCGATGATGTACGGTACGATGAACGCTGCGATAGCAAGACGACTTGCGTTGAACGCGGTTTTCATCGGTCCTGCTTTCGCAATGGCGGCGCCTGCGTAGGCGGCCAGTGCTACCGGCGGAGTGATATCTGCCACGATACCGAAGTAGAATACGAAGAAGTGTGCTGCCAGCATCTCCACGCCAATTTCCGGGCTCATGAGGATCGGGGCACAGGTTGCTGCCATAATGCAGTAGGTTGCGGTGGTCGGAACGCCCATGCCCAGCACGATACAGCAAACCATGGTGAGCAGTAACGCAATGATCATAACACCTCCGGATGCGGATACGATGGCACGCAGAAGCTTGGACGCAAGACCGGTGGAGGTAATGCAGCCTGCCACGATACCAGCCATGGTACATGCGGACGCTACCGTGATGGTTCCCTTACCCCCTGCTTCCAGGGCGTCAACGATCTTGCCCAGTGAAATGCGGTTGTCGGAGTTGAACAGGCCAACCACGATGGTTACCAGGATTGCGATGGCTGCGGAGCTCTGCATGGTACGGGTACCGTTGGATACCAGAATCACCAGGACAACTAACGGAGCCAGCAGATAAAGTTTTTTCACTAAATAGCTGAATTTCGGGAGACTTTCTTTATCAAGGCCTTTTAATCCCAATTTCTTTGCCTCTAAATGTACTGCAATGTAAATGCCCGCGAAGTACAGAATGGCCGGAAGGATGGCCAGAACCGCGATGCGGGAGTACGGAACGCCGGTGTACTCTGCCATCAGGAATGCGGCTGCGCCCATGATCGGCGGCATGATCTGTCCACCGGTGGAAGCCGCTGCCTCAACTGCACCTGCAAATTCCGGTTTATAACCGGTCTTGATCATCATCGGGATGGTAACAGAACCGGTGGTTACGGTATTGCCTACGGAAGAGCCGGAAACCATGCCACACAGTGCGGAGGAGATCACGGCTACTTTAGCCGGGCCGCCACAGGAAGAACCTGCCACACAGTTTGCCAGATCAATGAAGAATGCGGAGATACTGGTTCTCTCCAGAAACGCGCCGAAAATGATGAATACTACAATGTATTTCTGACATACGTTGATCGGGGTGTTCATGACACCGTTGGTGGTGTAGAACAGATCGTAAACAACTTTACCAAAGCGGACATTGGCGAAGGTGTAGATGAGCAGAGCGCCTACGACAAAGAGGATCGGCAGGCCGACACAGCGGCGGCAGAGTTCTACTAAAACCAGGATTGCCATGATGGCCAGAGCCAGCATGAACGGGTCTTTGGAAATGACGCTGTAGCTGGTTAAGAGAATCTTCTGGGCGTTTGCCACAAAGTACAGGAACGGGCCTGCGCCTGCCACCATCAGCGCTACATCATACCACGGAATGTGGTTCACACGGACATGGCCTTTTTTGATCGGATAGTTTAAAAATCCGATGATAACAATCAGTGCCAGGAATAAGCTTAAACGCACCTCCGGGAGGCTCTTGTCTACCAGGGTCAGATAAATGCAGAACAGGGAGAATGCTGCCATCAGGAAACGGATCACGGTCTTCGGCTTTCCTTCCCATACACGGACATTGGATTCCCTGTCATATTTTTTCATGACCGCATCGACATCCTCTGCGGTTCCGGTTAAGCCGTCGGCTGCCGGTGCCGTGTTCACTGCGGCTTCTGTTTTGTGTTTGTTCAGAAAACTCATAATCGAATCCCCTTCCTATCCATTCTACAGGCGCCTCCGGATTCCGGAAACGCCTGATCAGCTTTTCGGTTTCTTATTTGGTCGGTACAGTCAGGCCTTTTTCTGCGAAGTATTTTGCTGCGCCTGCGTGATACGGAACTGCAGTTACGGAAGCTGCAAAGTCAAGATCCAGTTCGTTCTTCTTGTCATGTCCCAAGGTATCGATGCTGTCGTAAATGCCTGCTACAAAGTTGTAAATATCGTTCTCATCTACGTCATCCTGTGCAACAACCACTGCACTGACTGCAACGGTGGTTGCGTCTTTCTCCAGGCTATATGCGTCTTTTGGAATCACATATTTGGTGTAGTAAGGAGAAGCTGCCTCAAGTTTTTCAATGTGCTCGTCATCTAACTCTACCAGATATACGTCTCTGGTGGCGGCCAGGGAAGTCACTGCGGTGGTCGGTGCTCCGGCTACGATGAAGGCTGCATCGATTTTGCCATCCTGCATGGCCTCTACGCTGTCACCGAAGGACTGGTAAGTAGGTTTGATATCGTCAATGGTCAGATCATAAGCACCCAGGCAGTCCAGAGCGTTGAAGTAAACGCCGGAACCGGAATCGCCAACGGATACGGTCTTGCCCTTTAAGTCAGCCACAGTCTTAATGTCCGGATCCAGGGTTACGATCTGTACCTGCTCCATGTAAAGCGCTGCCACAGTGGAGAAGCCGTCGATTTTGGCACCCTCGAACAGGTTGGTGCCGTTGTATGCGTAAGACATAACATCGGACTGTACAAAGCCAAGCTGTGCATCGCCTGCGTCCATGGCCTCAATGTTGCCCTTGGAACCCTTGCCGACAATGGCGGTCACGGTGGTGTCAGTTAAGTCGCTGACCTGACCTGCGATTACGCTTCCGAATCCGTAGTAGGTACCCTGGTCGCCGCCGGTGGTAAAGATGAGTTCCTTGCCGCTTCCTGCCAGGCCGATCTTGTCTGCCGGTGCTGCTTTGGTATCTGCCGCACTGTCTGCTGCAGTGGTATCTGCTGCCTTGGTATCAGCTGCGGTGGTGGATGCGGAACCGGAGCCGCCGCATGCGGTGAGGGATGCTGCTGCCATCATAGTTGCCATAACCAGTGCCATATTCTTCTTCATAATCGTTGTCCTCCTCAGTGATTGTATTCCAGCGTACACTTTTCTTTCCTGCTGTTTTTCTTTCAACTTGGTGCCAATTATAGCACAGGTTATTTTGAATATCAAGCTTATTGTTGTAATAGTTACAGCTTTTTAGTTGTGCTTTTTCGCGCTAAACTGGTAAAACAATTGAGATTGACAAAATTTTGCAAAGAAAAAGAAGCCAATGTGACTGCTCACATTGACTTCCTTCCTGTTTAAATAAACG
This sequence comes from Ventrimonas faecis, assembly GCF_040096075.1. NCBI lineage: Bacteria > Bacillati > Bacillota > Clostridia > Lachnospirales > Lachnospiraceae > Ventrimonas > Ventrimonas faecis. The sequence goes on along the minus strand of NZ_JBBMFJ010000007.1, from coordinate 29,790 downwards.
GATGCTTTCTATTCTTAAGTTTTCTACTCCAGCTCAAACGCTCCGGTGTACAGCTGGTAATACGTACCCTTCTGGGCAATCAGGTCATCATGGTCACCACGCTCAATGATGCGTCCGTGATCCAGAACCATGATGGCTTTACTGTTTCGGATGGTGGACAGACGATGCGCGATGACAAGCACGGTTCTGCCCTCCATCAGGTTATCCATACCCTGCTGTACCAGCGCCTCGGTACGGGTATCGATGGAGCTGGTTGCCTCATCCAGGATCATGGCCGGCGGATCGGCCACGGCCGCCCGGGCAATGGAGATCAACTGGCGCTGCCCCTGGGAAAGGCTGGCGCCGTTTCCGGTCAGCATGGTGTTGTAACCGTCCGGCAGTCTGGTGATGAAGCTGTCCGCGTTGGCCAGCTTTGCAGCCGCAATACACTCTTCATCGGTTGCATCCAGACGTCCGTAACGGATATTCTCCAGCACAGTTCCGGTAAAGAGGTTGACCTCCTGCAGTACCACGCCGAGAGAACGGCGCAGGTCTGCCTTGCAAATCTTGTTGATGTTAATGCCATCGTAGCGGATTTTACCATCCGGGATATCATAGAAACGGTTGATCAGGTTGGTGATGGTGGTCTTTCCTGCACCGGTCGCGCCAACGAAAGCGATCTTCTGTCCCGGCTTTGCAAACAGGGAGACATCATGCAGCACCAGCTTCTCCGGCACATAGCCGAAATCCACATGCTCCAGACGGATATCGCCCTTTAACTCGGTGTAGGTAACCGTGCCATCCGGGCGCGGATACTTCCAGGCCCAGATATGGGTTGGATGATCCGCCTCCACCAGTTCACCATTCTCATCATGTTTTGCGTTGACCAGAGTAACAAATCCATCGTCCTCCTCCGGCTCCTCATCGATCAGCTCGAAGATACGGCCTGCACCTGCAAGACCCATGGCAATCAGGGCTACCTGGTTGGAGCTCTGGCCCACGGTCTGAGCCAGCTGTCTTGACATGCCCAGGAATGTAATGATAATGCCGACAGATACCGGACTGAAGCCTCTCCAGGTCAGGTTCGGCGCCTGGAAATAAACCATCAGGCCTCCGACAATGGCCAGAACCACGTACATCAGATTACCCATATTGCCGAGAATCGGCATCAGGGCGTTGCCGTACTGGTTTGCCGTCTTGCTGTCCTCGAACAGTTTTTCATTGTATTTCAGGAAATCCTGCTTTGCTTCTTCCTCATGACAGAATACCTGAACGACCTTCTGACCTGACATCATTTCCTCAACGAAGCCCTCTTCCGCTGCCAGAGAGCGCTGCTGATACATCATGTATTTGGAACTCATGCCGCCAAATTTCTTTGTCACCGTCAGCATACCGGCTACAAACAGGCAGACTACGATAAACATCGGAATGCTAAACCTGGTCATCATAATGATCATTACCAGGATGGTCAGAATCGACTGGATCAGCATCGGCATACTCTGGCTGACCATCATACGGATAGCATCGGTATCGTTCGTATAGGTACTCATGATATCGCCGTGGGCATGGGTATCAAAATACCTGACCGGCAGAGTCTGCATCTTCGTGAACATGTCCACACGGAAGTTCTTTAAGGTACCCTGGGTTACCGTTGCCATAATGCGGGTGTAAATCAGGGATGCCAGCACGCCAAGCGCATAGATCACAGCCATGCTTCCGAAAATGGAAACCATCTGCAGCCACACCGTGTCCATGCCGTTCTCCACGCCCGGGAGAATGCACTGGTCAATGAGCATCTGAATATAAACAGTCTGTCCCACTGAAGCCACTGCCGTGATGATAATGCAGATGATCACCGTGATCAGATGTGCCCGGTAGTGGGAAAACAGATATGCCATCAGGCGCTTAAAGGTGCCCGGACGGATGCCGGAGCCTTTTTCGTTCTTCATTCGACTCATCCTCTTACGCCTCCTTACTCTTAGTCTGGGAATCGAAGATTTCCCGGTAAATGCCATTTAACGCAACCAGTTCGTCATGGCTGCCCTGCTCGACAATGCGTCCGCCATCCATGACAAGAATGAAATCCGCATCCTGTACGGAAGAGATACGCTGGGCAATGATGATCTTCGTGGTGTCCGGAAGTTCCTCGCGGAATGCTTTCCGGATCAGTGCATCAGTCTTGGTATCCACTGCTGAAGTGGAGTCATCCAGGATCAGGATACGCGGCTTTTTCAGCAAAGCTCTTGCAATACACAGACGCTGCTTCTGTCCGCCGGATACGTTGGTACCTCCCCGCTCGATATAGGTGTCGTAACCATTCGGGAACTGGCTCACGAACTCATCTGCCTGGGCCAGCTTGCAGGCGTGAAGAATTTCCTCATCGGTCGCGTTCTTGTTGCCCCAGCGCATATTCTCCTTAATCGTACCGGAGAACAGCACATTCTTCTGAAGCACAACAGCAACCGCATCTCGCAGGGATTCCAGATTGTACTCCCGGACATCCTTTCCAGCTACCTTCACGCTTCCCTCCGTTACATCATACAGACGGGAAATCAGCTGAATCAAGGTGGTCTTGGAAGAACCGGTTCCGCCGATGATGCCTACCGTCGCACCGGACGGGATATGCAGGTCAATGTCTGCCAGGGCAAACTTTTTGCTCTTCTCAGAATATTTGAAGGAAACATGGTCAAAATCCACGCTTCCGTCAGCCACATCAGTACTTCCGTTTTCCGGGGAAGTCAGGCAGCTTTCATGCTCCAGCACCTCCGCGATACGCTCCGCGCACTCAGAAGCCATGGTAGTCATAATAAATACCATGGAAAGCATCATAACCGAAGCCAGAATCTGCACACCGTAGCTGATCAAAGAAGACAGCTGTCCGGTGGTCAGTTCCGTCGCGCCGGAATTCACGATCATCTGGGCACCAATATAGTAAACCAGGAACATGGACAGATACATGCAAAACATCATGGTTGGGTTATTGAAAGCCAGGATTTTCTCAACAAAGGTGAAGTCCTTGCGCACATCCTCCGCGGCCCTGTCAAACTTTTCTGTCTCATAAGACTCGCGGACAAAGGATTTTACCACACGGATGCCGGCTACGTTCTCCTGTACGGAATTATTTAAGGCATCGTACTTTTTAAAGATGCGCTTGAAGATCGGATGTACGTGAATGGCAATGCCAAACAGCACTGCTGCCAGAATCGGCAGGATGCATAAGAAAATCAATGACATCTTTACATTGATGGTCATAGCCATGATCACGGAAAAGAGGATCATCAGCGGAGTCCGCACAGCCAGACGGATCAGCATCTGGTAAGCATTCTGTACGTTGGTAACATCCGTTGTCATACGGGTTACCAGGGATGACGCGGAGAATTTATCGATATCCGCAAACGCGAAATCCTGGATTTTAAAATACATATCCTGTCTTAAGTTTTTCGCAAAACCACAGGATGCTTCCGCTGCGTTGCGCGCGGCCAGTACGCCAAATCCCAGGGATACGGTGGCCATGACCAGAAGGATCAGGCCATATTTTAAGAGTGGTGTCATCGTGTCAGCAGACAGATGGTCAATCAGCTTTGACATCACCAGTGGAATCATACACTCGAGCACAACCTCGCCTGCTACAAATAGCGGTGATAAAAGAGACTGCTTTTTGTACTGCCGTACACTTTTCAGTAAAGTCTTAATCACAAACATTTCCTCCTTGTTACACTGTTTCGTAAATTACTGTGCCAAATTCTTCAGCATCTTGTCTGTCACAGTAAAAAAGACCTGCATCTCTTCGTCCGGGATTCCAGCTGTAAGCTTCTGCTCCAGCTTCTCCAGGCCTGAGAGTACGCAGTCTTTGTACTGTAATGCTTCTTCGGTCGCAACAATCTTTTTTCTTCTGGCATCATAAGGTACCGGCTCTTTGCGGATGAGCCCGCGCTGCTCCAATTCTTTTAACAGGGCGCTGGCTGTGGGGGGCCGCAGGCCAAACTCTTCTTCGATATCTTTCTGGAAGAGGTCTTCTTTCTGATGTGTCGCCAGAATAAAATGAAGTGTGCGTCCCTGTGCCCCGCTGAACATTCCGGAGCCAAAGGCCGCACACATCTCTCTGCTGATTCCGTTTGACAAACGTTTGATGCTGCGCATGGCAATTCGTTCTTCCTGCTTCATTGCACCTCATCACACTGTGTGGCTATGCAGCCGTTCTCTGAATTCCTGTATGGAATATCCTTCAGCCGCACATTTTATTTAGTTTCCTAAGTATATTAGGTCATAACCACCAATTTGTCAATCGGAAAATTGTGAACTTTTTATGAAATTATGATCGAACCTTCTGTTTTGGAGCTTTTGGGGCAGTAGAATCATGCCTTGGCAGACTTCTGGCTCCGGCGCTTCTGGTCCAGGTAGGAAACTGCGGAAAGTGCCGCGATATTTCCCTGTCCCGCCGACTTGATATACTGGTAAGGCCGTCCGGCAATGTCACCGCAGGCAAAGCAGCCTGGTACATTCGTCTCCATCTGCAGATTCACCGCCACATGGTTTCCATCCATCTGTAAGCCCGGCACCAGGTTCTTCGGAGACACGCTCTCTCTTAAAATGAAGACGCAGTCCACCGGATAGCTGTTCTCGTTTGTCACCAGCACATCCGCCTTCATGCCGCCGGTAATCTCCTTCGGCACTTCCTTCACTACCGTAATCTTCTCCGAAACCTCCACCGGTTCTTTATACATTGGGATATAGTAGACCTTCTCCGCAATATCAGCCAGGAAATCCGCCTCCGCCTCTTCGGATTTCTGATAACCGATCACAGCCACGGTGGCTCCGCGGTAAAGGGGCGCGTCACAGGTGGCGCAGTAACTGACACCGCGGCCTAAGAATTCTTCTTCCCCCGGAAGCGGCTTTCCAAAATTCACACCGGTGGCCAGAATGACGGTCTCTGCCTCACAGATCTCCTGCCCCACCTGCAGGGAAAAATAATCTCCCATGGGGTAGATCAGGTTCACCCGCTCCTCCGCAATCGGAACCTGCATCCGGTCAATGTGCTCCTCAAAAGCCTTGCCAAGCTCTGCCCCGCTGATGTCCGGAAAGCCAAGATAGTTCTGAATTTCCTGGGCCTTCTGAACCTTGCTGCTCAAATCCCTGCTGCCCACCAAGAGAATCTTCTTTTTGCGGATGGCTGCTGTGACTGCTGCCGAAAGCCCCGCCGGGCCGGTGCCGATAATGGCAATATCGTAACGTTCCATAGATTCGTAATCTCCTTTGTGTATATTTTCATTTCTGCTCTGTTTCTATTATATACCATCCATGCCCGGTTTCAAAAGTTGAAATTTTTTCATTTTTTGAAACCGGGCCTTCTGATAAACATTTCAAATTTTTTCAAAAATTCCGAAAAAAAGTGCTTGCACACTTTCGACTTTTATAGTATAGTATATTCTTGTCGGCGGGAGTGCTGGAATTGGCAGACAGGCTAGACTAAGGATCTAGTGGCAGTTATGTCGTGTGGGTTCAAGTCCCATCTCCCGCAGGTATGCAGAAGTGGCGGAATTGGCAGACGCGCACGGTTCAGGTCCGTGTGGTAGCAATACCTTGTGGGTTCGACTCCCATCTTCTGCATTGCAGAAAACGAGCCATCGTACAGAATTGTGCGGTGGCTCTTCTTTTTTTACGCTATCCCCAAAGATTTTCCAATCAGCAAAATTATCCCAAAAATCCAGCTCGTTAATACACCAAATAAAATGACCGGACCGGCAATCGTAAAAATCTTGCAGCCGATTCCAAACACATGCCCCTCTGCCTTGTATTCAATGGCCGGAGCCACCACAGAGTTTGCAAATCCGGTAATGGGAACCAGCGCCCCGGCGCCGCCCCATTTTACAATTTTCGGGTAGATGCCAAAACCGGTCAGCAGAACGCTGGCCAGAATCAGTTCGATCAACATCCAGGTCTGGGCTTCTTCTTTTTCCATTCCAAAGTAGTTCATCATCAGCATCACCGAGGCCTGCCCCAGGGCGCAGATGATGCCGCCGGTTATAAATGCGTGCAGCATATCGCTCCCCAGTTCATTGACCGGGGTAATCTGTTTGACGTATTCATCGTAGGCTTTTTTATTTAATTCCATGGTATATTCCGTCTCCTTCGCTCTGTTTTTTCCATGTTCACTCAGTCATCATGCTCAGTTCCTGCATTGCAGCCGACCATTCTGCCTCCACAGACACCGATTTCAACCATCATCACTCCGCTGCCATCCCGCACAGAAAATACGCCAGGGACCCGGCCAGTTTTCCCAGCGCAATGGACAGGATCAGATACTGCAGTCCCACCGCCAGATAGATTCTCCGACTGATGACCGGCAGTGCCTTTAAGGTCTCCGCCAGGGACATGACCAGGCATCCCACAAAAATTCCCACCGCCAGTCCGAAGATGCCGAGAAACAGCGAGGAGAATCCCGCCATGGGTATGGGAAATTCATACAGATCCGCGATATTTCCCAGAACGCCCCCGGTTACGATTACCGTTCCGTACAGCAGAATGTGCCGCTTCGTCCCGGTCTCCCCGATCAGACGCGGAAACACACCGATGATAACCAAAAACGCAAAGACTCCGGCCGCGATGATGCCTCCGGCGCTAAGCCCCACAAAAATGAGAGCCAGATTACGAAACATCGATGCCCCGCTCCTTTCTGGAATCGTTCTGGATCACAGTTTTGCAGATGTTATCTTCATACAGCCGCATCTCCACCTCCAACGGTGTCGGATCCGTGTTGATCTTCCACTTCGCGAAATGGTTAAAAAACGCAATGATTCCAACCGCCAGTCCCACCGAGTAGGACAGCTCCAGAATCGTATGCCCGCTTGATTCCTGCCCGGTGATCAGCCGGTACACCTCACCAAACACCAAAGTGACGCTGACATCGTTGTTGAAGGTCATAATAGCGAAGGCCGCCCCGCAAAAGCAGATGATGCAGACAAAAATGGTCTTGCACCACTGCCAGAAGAGGTTCTGCTTTACCTCCGGCTGGTAATCAATGATAAACTCCACCTTTCCCACATTGTTGACAGTTACGGAAGAATCTGCCGCTTCCATAAGCCGGATCACATTCAGGGCATTTTCCACATAGCGTTTCCGCTTCTGCTCCCGGATAGTCTTGATTTTCAGGCTGGCACAGCGGTTCTGCACATGGGTATCGCTGCAGTAAACCTCCGCTACATCCTTCACCTGAATATCCGGCTTATGCAGTTCCGTGATTTCCCGCAGATTCAGGTAGACAGTGTTCTGCGCGCTCATGCGGCCACCTCCCGGGTGATGGAGAGAACCAGTGTCCCATCCGGATCCTTTCGATTTTCCCCACGGTAAAAACAAAGCCACACCACTGCCATGACCAGAAGCACAGCCCCCAGCACGGCCAGCAGCATGGCCTTTGATTTCCAGAATTTCATTCCTGCTCATCCCTTTCCCGCCGGATCTCCCCATGCTTGCTGAATGATACCGCAGCATCTTCATCTCGCAGATTCTTCTCAGCATCCATGACCATCTTCCAGCTTTCTGTACTCAGTATGCGCAGTTATGCCCCCAGATATTCCCGCATCTGCTTCAAGATCCGCTTTTCCAGCCGCGACACCTGCACCTGAGAAATGTTTAAATCCGCGGCGATCCGGGTCTGGGTCTGGTTTTCAAAATAGCGCCTCACGATGATTTCCCGGTCCTTCTCCGGCAATTTTTCCATTAATTGTTTTAATACCAGCCGGTTCATCAGCTGCTCCTCGTCCTGCGTTCCGTCCGGAATCCGGTCCATGAGGCGCAGGCCGCCTTCTTCTCCATTTCCGGTTTCACGGTACAGCGATTCCACCTCTGCCCCGGCTCCCATGCAGGCTGCCACCTCCTCACAGCTGATATCCAGCTCTGCCGCAATCTCGGAAAGTCCCGGCTCCCGCCCAGATTTTGCTGTCAGAGCTTCCCTTGCCCTGCGGATGCGAAGTGCCAGCTCCTTCATGGAACGGCTCACCCGGATCATTCCGTCGTCCCGCAGGAAACGCCGGATTTCCCCGGCGATCATCGGCACCGCATAAGTAGAAAAACGCACCTGAAAATTCAGGTCAAACTTGTCCACTGCCTTTAAGAGGCCAATGCACCCGATCTGAAACAGATCCTCCAGTTCGTGTCCCCGTCCGCTGTAATGTCTTGCCACACTCCAGACCAGCCCCACATTTCCCATGACCAGCTGCTCCCTCGCTTCCTCATCCCCGGCATGGGCACGCCGGATCAGCTCCATTGTCTCATCCATGCAATCACCTGCCGATTTGTTTTCTCATGACAACCTTCGTCCCTTTGCCCGGCTCCGACTCCACATGCACCTGGTCCATAAAGGCCTCCATAAAGGAAAAGCCCATACCGGACCGGGTTCCGGTCTTGTCCGTAGTAAACATGGGTTCCATGGCCTTCTCCACATCCCGGATCCCCACGCCGTAATCTTCCACCACCACCGTCAGTTCTTTTCCTTCCGTCTCCACCTCCACGGTAATGGTGCCGCTCTCCCCGCCATATCCATGAATCTCCGCATTGGTGACCGCTTCTGAGACAGCGGTCTTCACATCATCAATTTCCTCCAGCGTCGGATCCAGGCGGCTCATGAACACCGCTACCACCACCCGGGCAAACTCCTCATTTCTTGAAAGGCTCTCCAGTTCCATCCGAAAACGCTCCATATGCTTCCCATCCTCCCGTTTTTCAGCTTTTCGATTCTTTCGTCCTGCCTGTCCCAATTCCTGGCAGCCGCAGCTTCCACCGGTCTGTTTCCATTTCCGGCAATCGCAGCTTCCACCGGTCTCAGCCAGCAATCGCCGCTTCCTTTGTGTCAAAATATTTCATCAGCCGCCCAATGCCTCCAATGGCCAGTACCCGGCCCACCTGGGCATTAACCCCGTAAATCGTCACGGTTCCGCCGCTTCCTGCCATCTGTTTGTATCGGTTTAACAAGATTCCAATGCCGGAGGAATCCATAAATTCCGTCCGTGAAAAATCAAAAACCACTTTGTTGATATAGTTTTCTGACAAAAGCAGATCGGTCTCATATTTTAAATTCCGGCAGTTGTGATGATCCAGCTCCTTTGGCAGATGAATCACCAGAGTCTGTCCATGAGCCTCGTAGGAAAAAGTCTGTTCGTACATAGAAAATCCCCCATTTCTTATAATCAGCGGACGCGCCGCTGGAGCCTCCCTGATCTGCATAGCAACGAAAAAAGGTACGGCAGAGTGCGCTTCTCACGCTTTCTCTGTCGTACCTTCTGTTCTGTTTTGATTCGTCTTTGCGCTCTGCAAATTCCGTTTTAGTACCCTCTCTGGGTCTTTGCGTCATCCACATACTCCGAATTCGGATAATTCATGATGACATCCGTAAAATACTGCGCCGCCGTCTCCTGATCTCCGGCAGTCACATAGGCCATACCGAGCTTGTAGATCACCTCCGGGTTGTCTCCCTTGATCTGCAGGCTCTTCTGGTAATAGTCTGCTGCCCCTGCCGCGTCTCCGGCCGCCAGAGCCTCATCTCCCAGATTCATCAGAAGCGTATAACCGTTTTCTGACATGTCCTTCTGAATCCAGGCCACCGTCTCGTTCAGCACGCCATCATTTAAGACGGACCAGTCAGTATCCACATAAAGAAGGGTAGCCGTTTTCTGATCCTCATCCCGGTATGCCTGCAGAATCTTCACCAGATTCTGATACTGGGCCAGAGTTCCACCGCTGGAATTCTGCAGAGTCTTTAAATTCTCCTCTGCCTCACTCTGGGCGCTCTTGGCCTCTTCCATTTTCTGGTTCAGACTGTCAATCTCTATGTTCTTCTGATTCAGCTCTTCCAGTGTGTTTTTCAGTTCCTGATTATGCTTCGCGTTCAGCGTCTCGGTGTTGGCTGGCATGACCAGGAAAAAGATCACCATGGCCCCAAGCACCAGACCCACCAGAATGTTAAGCACCGACTGCCAGCCTGTATTTTCCTTGTAGCTCGGCGGCAGGATGATGTCATCATCCTGCATCTGCCGGTGGGAAAAGGCGTTTTTCAGCTTACGCTTTTCCACCTCAGCTTTACCGGTGTTGTGCTTAGCCACATCCATGTAGCGCTGTGCCCATGGGTTGTAACGGTCAATTTTCAATGCCTGATACAGACACCGGCCTGCCTTGATGTAATCCTCCTGATGAAGATATAAAAGTGCCAGAAGCTCCTGTGCCTTAACATACTGCGGAAACTCTTCCACCATGCGCATCAGAAGCAGCGTTGCCAGATCTTCGTTGTCATTCTGGGCGTAGATCAGGGCCTGATTATACTTCTTGGCGGCCTGATCTGCCAGCTCCAGATATCCTCTCGCAGCATGAACCTTGCGCAGGTATTCCTCCGCCAGATTGTCCTGTTCCTGCAGGTTTAGGCTGATGACCCACTGGGTCAGCGCCGCGCCCACCTCACCGATCTCATTGTAAATAAGACCCAGAAGATTTCTGGCTTCAGTCTGGTATTTGTCAAACCGGAGACTCTTCTTCAGCGCATCGGCCGCGCCGGTCAGATCCCGGCTTCTTGCCTTCTCCAGGCCAATGTTGTAGTATGCATTGGCAATCTGCCGGTTTTTTGTTCCTGTTTTCATAGTCGTTTCCTGTTACTCCCTGTTCTTCAGCAGTTCCACCATCAGATCTGTCATGTCTGTCAGATCTTCTTTTACGATCTGCGTTTCCACATCGCCCACTTCCAGGCTCGGCTGGAACCGTGCGATCTCTTCTTCAAAATCCAGCATGATTAACCTCTTTTTCTTAACTTTAAGTCCTCCAGAATCTCCCCGATCAGATACAAAGATCCCACCATATACAGGCGGTCTTCCTCTTTCTTTTCGGAAAGGACATGCTCCAGTGCGTCCTTTGTGGAGTCAAAGGCCGTCACCTGGCTGCATCCGGCTTCCTCGAACTGCTTCGCCAGCGCATCCACCTGAAGGCCCCGCTCACTCTTTAGCTGCACTACCGTAACAGATTCCGGAGCGAGTTCTGTACAGAGCAGACGGATCATCTCATGGTAGTCCTTATCCGAGACTGCGGCAAAGAGGAGCCGGATATTCCCACTGTTCTGTGCCTTCACCGCCTGAATAAACGCGCGGATACCACCCGGATTGTGGGCGCCATCCACCCATACATTCGGAGCCACCTGCTGCATCCGTCCGGTCCAGTGAACCGAGGCCAGTGCCTTTTTGCAGACCTGGGCAGTCACACCTGCAACATCCAGCACGTTTAATACCTTCACCGCCAGGGCGGCATTCATGGCCTGATACGGTGCCGCAAAGGAAACTTCCCGGTAGGAATCTGCTGCCGTAAGTCCGTAAGCCGCACTGCCAAGCCGTTTCGCAGCCGCCGCGATGACGGCTCCTGCTGCCTGGTCATTGTTGTCGTACACCACCGGCACGCCCTGCTTGATGATGCCGGCCTTCTCTGCCGCGATCAGCTCCACCGTATCGCCCAGATACTGGGTGTGGTCAAGGCTGATGGAGGTGATGACACAGGCCAGCGGATGGCGGATCACATTGGTGGTATCCAGCCGTCCGCCCAGCCCTGTCTCCAGAACCACAAAGTCCGGCTTCATCCGTCCGTACAGATCCATGGCCATGAGAAACACAAACTCAAAAAAGGTTGGATGTGCGTAGCCTTCTGCCGTCAGCTTGTCCGTGACTGCTTTTACCCGGGTGAAGCTCTCTGAAAATCCGGCTTCTTCCACGGGACAGCCGTCCAATAAAAACCGCTCCGTCACATCGGTAAGATGCGGGGACACAAAGGTCCCCACATGATATCCTGCCTCCATGAGCATAGCGGTTAAGTCCGCGCAGACCGAACCTTTTCCATTGGTTCCGGCCACATGGATGATCTTTAACTGCTCGTCCGGATTTCCCAGTGCTTCCAGGAAATTCCGCACCTCATCCAGCGTATTTTTCTTTTTTGTCCAAAGCGGGATCCCCAGCAGGTAATCCCGCGCTTTTTTGTCTATCATTGTTATATATGCCTGTCCACTTCATATTATGAACAGTTGCTGAAACCATTTGCCAAATTGCTTCTGTTGCTGCAGATCAGTGCATTTTCTGCACCAATTCTGCAAACGACTGCCTTATTACTGCAGCTGTGCCAGGCGAGCCTTCACCTGCTCCATCATCTGGGTATACTTCTCCAGCTTTGCCTTCTCCTCGTTGATCTTTGCTTCCGGAGCCTTGCTTACGAACTTCTCGTTGGACAGCATGCCGTTTACGCGGGCCAGCTCCTTGGTGAGACGTTCTTCCTCTTTCTGCAGACGCTCAATCTCTTTCGCGATATCAACCAGCTCTGCAAACGGAATGTAGATGGATGCCTCCGGGATCACTACGGATACCGCATCATCGGCAATGCCCTGCTTGTCAGACTGTAAGAATACCTCACTTGCGTAGCCCAGGGTTGCGAAGAATACCTTGCTGTGCTCGAAGATCTGGAGCAGCTTCTGGTTCTCGGAAACCACGTATACCTTTGCCTTCTTGCTCGGAGCCACGTTCATGGAAGTACGGACGTTACGGATTGCGCGGACCGCTTCCTTGATGGTCTCGACTGCGTACTCATCCTGCTCGAAGCTCCACTCAGCCTTGTACTCCGGCCATGCGGATACCATGATGGACTCTTCCTCATCCTGCAGGTTGCAGAAGATCTCCTCGGTGATGAACGGCATATACGGATGTAACAGCTTTAAGGAATTGATCAGAACGGTCTTTAAGGTCCACAATGCGGCAGCCTTGGTGCTGTCCTCATCGTTCCACAGGCGCGGTTTTACCATCTCGATGTACCAGTCGCAGAACTCCTCCCAGATGAAGTCGTAAACCTTCTGCAGGGCAATACCCAGCTCAAACTTATCCAGGTTTTCAGTCACATCCCTGGCAAGGGTGTTTACCTTGGACAGGATCCACTTGTCTGCCATAGTCAGGTCATCCAGAGAAACCTCATGAACCGGAGCCTTCTCCATATTCATCATGATGAAACGGGACGCGTTCCATACCTTGTTTGCGAAGTTACGGCTTGCCTCAACACGCTCCCAGTAGAAACGCATGTCGTTGCCCGGTGCATTTCCGGTGATCAGGGTCATACGCAGCGCATCTGCGCCGTACTTGTCAATAACCTCCAGCGGATCGATACCGTTGCCCAGGGACTTACTCATCTTGCGGCCCTGGCTGTCGCGCACCAGACCGTGGATCAGTACGGTGTTGAACGGGCATTTTCCGGTCTGCTCGTAGCCGGAGAACACCATACGGATAACCCAGAAGAAGATGATATCGTAACCAGTTACCAGCACATCAGTCGGATAGAAGTATTCCAGCTCCTTGGTCTTCTCCGGCCAGCCCAGGGTAGAGAACGGCCACAGTGCGGAGGAGAACCAGGTATCCAGGGTATCCTCATCCTGCTTTAAGTGGGTACAGCCGCACTTCGGACACTTCTCCGGCATGGATTTGGCAACGGTGATCTCGCCGCACTCCTGGCAATAGTATGCCGGGATCCGGTGGCCCCACCACAGCTGTCTGGAAATACACCAGTCGCGGATTCCCTCTAACCAGTGCAGATAGGTCTTGCCGAAGCTCTCCGGAACAAACTTTAAGTCGCCATTCTTTAAAGCAGCGATAGCCGGTTTTGCCATCTCATCCATGCGGACGAACCACTGCTGTTTTACCATCGGCTCAACAGTGGTCTTGCAGCGGTCGTGGGTTCCTACATTATGGGAATGCGGAACAACCTTCACTAACAGGCCCTGAGCCTTTAAGTCCTCAACCATAGCCTTGCGGGCCTCGTAGCGGTCCATGCCGTCGTACTTGCTGCCCTTGCAGTCGATGGTTGCGTCATCGTGCATGATGCAGATCTCAGCCAGGTTGTGGCGGCGTCCTACCTCAAAGTCGTTCGGGTCATGCGCCGGGGTAATCTTCACACAGCCGGTACCAAACTCTTTGTCAACGTACTCATCTGCGATGACCGGGATCTCACGGTCAGTTAACGGCAGCTTTAACATCTTGCCGATGATGTCTTTATAACGCTCATCCTCCGGGTTCACTGCAACAGCGGTATCACCCAGCAGAGTCTCCGGACGGGTGGTTGCGATCTCAACGAAACGGCCTTCCTCACCAACGATCGGGTAGTTGATGTGCCAGAAGAAGCCGTCCTGCTCCTCATGCTCAACCTCTGCATCGGAAATGGAGGTCTGGCAGACCGGACACCAGTTGATGATGCGGGAGCCTTTGTAAATGTAGCCTTTCTCATACAGCTTTACGAATACCTCAAGCACTGCATCGGAGCAGCCCTTGTCCATGGTGAAACGCTCTCTGTCCCAGTCAGCGGAGGAACCCAGCTTATGCAGCTGCTTGATGATGCGGGTGCCATATTCCTTCTTCCAGTCCCAGCATGCTTCCAGGAATTTGTCACGGCCCAGGTCGTGCTTGTCCACGCCCTCTTTTCTCAGCTTGTCGATGACCTTAACCTCGGTCGCGATTGCTGCATGGTCGGTACCCGGCTGCCACAGAGCCTCGTAGCCCTGCATTCTCTTATAACGGGTCAGGATATCCTGCATGGTGTTATCCAGTGCATGACCCATGTGCAGCTGACCGGTAATGTTTGGCGGCGGCATCACGATGGTGAAAGGCTTCTTGCCCTCTCTCTTTCCACGCTCAGCATCTGCGTGGAAGTACTTGTTGTCCAGCCATTTCTGATACAGTTTTTCCTCAATGGCGGAAGGATTGTAATTCTTTTCCAGTTCTTTCATGGTCATTTCCTTTCTGTATGGGTAGAAATCTTCTTTTTCATGGCGGGCCCCTGCGTTATAAAAAGAAAGCCCTCCATGCAGAATCTGCATTCTGCATAAAGGGCGAAAAGTTCCGCGGTACCACCTTTGTTTCTCACTTTGTCACTGCTGCTTCATGAACAACAGCTGTCTCCTTAACGCGGATCAGACGGGAACCCCTACTTTGTATCGGTCCGGTTCGCAGATGCCAGTTCGAAACACTCTGCGCTCCAGACATGATTCAGGATTCCGGCTCCGAAGCTACCTTCCGTGCGTGCCCTCTGAAACCGCCTTTCAGCCGATGGACGGTCCTCTCTGACAGAAGCTTACGACGTACTCCTCTTCTTCCCAGCCTGTTTGCATATCGTGAATATTTTAAAGCAAAGAGCGCGAAGTTGCAAGGGGTTTCGGGAAAATTTATGATTCTTTTAATTTTTGCAGCGAACAACGCACTCCTTTTTATAGCAGGCAATTCCATAGGACAGGATTGTTTTCATTCCATCTTCCTTCTGCTTCTATTATAAACGTTCCAAAAGTCCAAAAGCAACCATAACACGAAAATAATTTTAAAAAATTGTACAAAAAGTGTTGACAATTAAAACAATAAGCGTTATACTACGTAAGCACTGTTGAGTGAGGCATCACTCAGACAGCAAATATGGGGTCTTAGCTCAGCTGGGAGAGCATCTGCCTTACAAGCAGAGGGTCATAGGTTCGAGCCCTATAGGCCCCATACCAATTAAATATGGCGGAATAGCTCAGTTGGCTAGAGCACACGGTTCATACCCGTGGTGTCGAGAGTTCAAATCTCCCTTCCGCTACTAATAAGGCAATCTGTGAAAGCAGGTTGCTTTTTTGTTTATCTTTTTGCTAAAGAGGGGCAATTTTACAACTGCCCCCTTCTTCACTCCAGCATAAACTCCACAATCCGCTCTCTCGCATCTTTCCCGTCAAACAGATCCCGACAGTCAATCTCATCTGCAAACATCAGTTCTTCCACCGTCATCAGATATGCCATATATTCGTCAGACGGATAATAGAAAAACAGCCGGATCTCCCTTGGTCTCTCGTACCAGGAATCCAGAATCCGGTGAATCACTTTCTGTAATAATTCTACCGAAAACGGATTGAAAAAATATGCCCGGTTCACTGCTTCCGGCACTGGAAACTCTCCTGCATCTGCCAGAACAAACTCTGTCCTTCCACCGGATACTGCCGTCTTTTGATTCTCCGCTGCCGCCTCATAAATGCGCGGATCATACTCTACACCAATGCTGTGACACCTGGTCTGATAGGAAAGATAGCAGTCTACCCGCCCTTTGCCGCAGCCGTAATCTAAAAGCGTATCTCCTTTCCGGATCCATCCGCTGTTGGCCAGGCGCTCTAACACAGCATACGGAGTCGGCTCATAGGGATAGCGGTACTGATCCGCGTTGGAATCATCCCGCCCCATAGTCTTGATCTTCAGCAGGCGGTCCCACTGGTTTTCTTCCTGTTCCATGCTCCTTCCGCTCATGAGCAGCCCTTCTCCCCTTCTTCCGGCCAGATATCTCCCACATCCAGCCCCCGCTCTGTCAGCCACGCATCCTCCACGGAAACATAGCGCTCATTTCCATCTTCATCGGCTAATGTCACGGAAACCTTCGGAGCCTGCCCGGGAAGCCGGCCTTCGCATCCATAATCTCCATCAAAAATATGCCTGATTTTCCACATGATAATTTATTCCTCTTTCCTTTTCATCTTCATCAGTATAACGAAAATCCCGCGCCCTATCAAGAATAATTCGATTTGACATCACATCTTTCCACCGCTATAATCGAGTTGCAGTTCATCTGCCAACACTTCGTAACTGTTCAGTACCCTCACAGTTACAACACTTCCAAAGATAAGGAGTTCAACACATTGATCACCATAGAAAAAAAGCTCCGGCTTCCCGACACCTACCCGCTAGAGCGGATCGGAAAGCTGGAGGAGCTTCTCTTTTTTGATATTGAAACCACCGGCTTCTCCGGTGACCGGTGCCAGCTGTATCTGATCGGCTGCACCTATTATAAGGAAAATACCTGGAACCTGATCCAGTGGTTTGCCGATACCAAAGCGGCAGAAAAAGACCTGCTGGATCACTTCTTCGATTTTCTGAAACAGTATAAAACCGTGGTCCATTTCAATGGAGACGGCTTCGATATCCCGTTTTTACAAAAACGCTGCAAGCATTTTAACCTGCCCTACAGCTTTTCCGATGTTGCCAGCTTTGATATTTACAAAAAAGTAAAGCCGTACCGGAACCTGCTTGGACTGGACAGCTTAAAGCAGAAAACCATTGAGCAGTTTCTTGGCATTGCCCGCACGGATAAGTACAATGGCGGACAGCTCATCGAGGTATACAAAGATTATCTGATGACTCATGAAGAAGATCCGTATGACTTGCTCATTCTGCACAACGAAGACGATTTAAAAGGCATGCCCTCTATCCTCCCGATCCTGAATTACCCGGATTTTCTGGAGCAGCCCTTCACATTGTCTGAACAGGAAATTGTAGATGAACCGGGCGCAAATGGACGCTGCAGGCATCTTTTAAAGCTGACCTGCAAAAGCTCCTGCTCCCTTCCGGTTCCGGTAAAGGCTTCCATGCCTCCGGCACGCTGCGTAATGGAGAAAGACCAGATCACCTTCCTGATAGAGCTGACAGAAGGAACCTTAAAGCATTTCTACCCGGACTATAAGGACTACTACTATCTGCCCTTTGAAGACCGGGCCGTCCACAAAAGCATCGGAGCCTGCGTAGACAAAGATGCCCGCGTGAAAGCGTGCGCATCCAACTGCTACACCAAAACCACCGGCTTTTTCCTGCCCCAGTTTGAAGATATCTGGGAGCCGGTCATGAAACAGGAATACAAAGATAAAATGCGCTACGCCGCCCTGGGCGATGTATACCTGGCCGATGAAGCTGCCCTGCAGAAATACATAAAAGCAATTCTTTCCTATCTAAAATAACAATATTGGAAAGCAACGAAACTGCCGGGCGGCACCATCCTGGTGCCTGTCCGGCAGTTTCGCTGCTTTCTCATATTATGATTTACTGGATCTCCAGCATTTTCTGCTTGATCTTCTGCTCAATCTCCATAAAGCACTCAATCAAAATCGGATTGAAGGTTCCGCATTCACCCCCAAGGATCATCTCAATCGCACGTTCATGGGTGAAACCCTTCTTGTAGGCGCGTTCACTGATGAGGGCATCGTAGACATCGGCCAGGGATACGATCTGGGCGGAAATCGGGATCTCGTCTCCCACCAGTCCGTCCGGGTAGCCTTTTCCATCATACCGCTCATGATGCCAGCGGCAGATCTGATAGGCAATGTCGATCAGCGGCTCATCTTTATAGCGCTCCATCTTGCTCAGCATGGAAGCGCCGATCAGGGTATGCTTCTTCATCTCGGCAAATTCTTCCGCAGTCAGTTTTCCCGGCTTATTCAGGATTTTCTCATCAATTCCAATTTTTCCGATATCATGGAACGCGGACGCAATCGAGATCATCTGGCATGTTTCCGGTGTCAGGCGGTACTGGTCTGTGCGCTGCAGAATGCCTTCTAACAGCATTTCTGTCAGAATCTTAATATGCAGCACATGAAGGCCGCTCTCTCCATTTCGGAATTCCACGATCTGGCTTAATACTTCGATCATCATCTGGCTGTTTTTCTCATTCTCATGAATATGGTCAGATACCAGCGCGATCAGGCGGCGCTGCTTTGCGTACAGCTTAATGGTGTTAAACACTCTCTGGCGGACCACATAGTTGTCAAAGGGCCTGCTGATGTAATCAGATACCCTAAGCTGGAACGCCCGGCGCATGTATGCGTCGGACTCTTCACTGGAAATCATGATGACCGGAATATCCTCGATCCAGCGGTTCCGGTTCATGTGTGTCAGGACCTCAAAGCCATCCATAACCGGCATGACAATATCGAGAAGCACCACAGAGATTTCCTTTCCGTACTGCTTCAGGAGTTCCATGCATTCCATTCCGTTCTCAGCCACAATGATATCGAAATCATCTTCCAGCATGGTGATGAGAATTTCCCGGTTCATCTCGGAATCATCGACTACAAGGATCTTCTGTTTATGCACGGCACCGCTTTGTTTCAGCCTGCTTTCTTCCTGCTCCGTCACCACCATATTTTTGTTGTTCTTCGCCTGATACATGAGATGATCCGCTCTGGTAACCGCAGCATCAATCTTTTCGTTCTGGCAGAGTGTTCCGCCTACACTGATGGAAATCTGCAATTTGGTATAGCCTGGAATGTTGGCCTCATGTACCCGTTTCTTGATAGTCTGGAGTTTTTTGTTAAAAACATCTTCCGCAATATCCGGCATGACCAGAAGAAATTCATCTCCTCCGAAACGGATCAGGCAATCGGATTTGCGGGTATGTTTTCTCACGACATCCGCAACCGTGCGAAGAGCCATGTCTCCGGCATTGTGGCCATAGGTATCGTTGTAGAGCTTAAAATCATCCAGATCTACAAGGGCAATTCCCGCTGTCCACTCACGCTCTTTCATTTCGTCTTCATAATAACGGCGGTTGAACGCATCCGTAATGGCATCTTTGTAAAGTTTATCATTATAATGAACAAACAGATCCACAAGCTTTTCATGGTTCAGCTGGCCAAATGACCATTTGTTATCCAGGAGACGGATCAGCTCCATCACGTACTCTTTTCCACCGATTTCCACATACCGGGCAATCAGCTGATAAAGAACCCCGTCAAAAACCTCCAGTTTTCCGCGCTCACTTCTGCTGGCGGCCGCATTCGCAACCACGCAGTTCTGACACTGCTGTTCCATTTCCTGAAAATTACATTTCTCACACCCACTCTGATTTTCTCTGCAGGACTCCCGGATATGGTCTGCGTCCTCAACCGTGAACAGGCGGACGGCCTGAAATACCTTTTTGAAGTTTTCTATTTCTTTTTCTGCCTGTCTGGCTGTTATCTTTTCGTCTACTGCCATGTATGTTCCGCCTTTTCGCGCGCCAGATCTGTTTTCTGATATTTTTCGATCTGCGTTAAATCATATATCTATGATAACATTTTGCGCGGAAAATAACAACTCGATAATCCGTCATATTTCGACACAGCCTGACAAATGCTGAAGCTGCAGCCCATTCCGGATTTTTACATCCTGTGAACGGCCTCACACATGGCCTTTACATATTCCCCAACATGCTCCGGCGCATCCGCTCCATACTCTTTGCAAAGCTTCACAATGGCCGATCCCACAATGGCTCCGTCCGAAAGTCCGGCCATCTTCGCGGCCTGCTCCGGGGTGGAGATACCAAATCCAACCGCGCACGGAATGTCTTTCGCTTCCTTCACCAGCTTCACCATGGCTCCGATGTCAGTGGTGATCTCACTTCTCATACCAGTTACACCGAGGGACGATACACAGTAAACAAAGCCATTCGCCTCCTTCGCGATCATGCGGATGCGGTCATGGGAGGTCGGAGCAATCAGGGATATCAGATCCAGTCCGTACTTGCGGCACACCACATCAAACTCTTCCTTCTCCTCAAACGGCACATCCGGCAGGATCAGGCCATCCATGCCGATCTCTGCTGCCTTTTTTACAAAATGCTCCGTTCCATAGGAGTAAACCACATTGGCGTAGGTCATAAACACCATCGGAATCTGGGTGTTTTTTCGGATTTTCACAACCATATCAAAAATCTTGTCCGTGGTAACGCCGCCGGATAACGCACGGATGTTGGCCTCCTGGATCACCGGGCCCTCCGCCGTCGGATCGGAAAACGGGATGCCAAGCTCGATTAAGTCTGCCCCTGCCTTTTCCATGGCGTAAACAATTTTTTCGGTTACCTCCAGGGACGGATCCCCACAGGTGATGAACGGGATGAATGCTTTTCCTTTTTCAAATGCCTTTGCGATATTACTCATGTAAGTCCTCCCCTCTGTATCTCGCTACGGATACACAGTCTTTATCTCCTCTTCCGGATACATTTACGACAATGATCTTGTCTTTTCCCATAGCCGGTGCCAGCTTCATGGCATGAGCAATAGCATGGGCGCTCTCGATGGCTGGGATGATGCCCTCGGTCCGTGACAGATACTCAAAGGCCTCCACGGCTTCCTCATCGGTGATGGCTACATACTGGGCGCGGCCTGCATCAAAGAGTGCCGCATGCTCCGGTCCGATGCCTGGATAATCCAGTCCGGCGGAGATGGAATATACCGGTGCGATCTGTCCGTATTCATCCTGGCAGAAGTAGGATTTCATTCCGTGGAAGATACCCAGGCGTCCGGTGGCAATGGTGGCCGCTGTCTCCGCAGTGTTTACGCCCCGTCCTGCTGCCTCACAGCCGATGAGCTGTACATCCTTATCTTCGATGAAGTTATAGAAGGCACCGATGGCATTGGATCCGCCACCCACACAGGCCAGCACAGCATCTGGAAGCCGTCCTTCCTTCTCTAACATCTGCTCCTTAATCTCTTTGGAGATGACAGACTGGAAATCCCTGACAATGGTCGGGAACGGGTGCGGTCCCATGCAGGATCCCAGAACGTAGTGGGTATCCTCAATGCGGTTGGTCCACTCTCTCATGGTCTCAGACACCGCATCCTTTAAGGTTCCGGTTCCGGAGGTAACTGCGTGAACCTTGGCACCTAACAGGCGCATCCGGTATACGTTTAAGGCCTGGCGCTCGGTATCCTCCCTTCCCATGAAGACCTCACATTCCATTCCCATGAGGGCTGCTACCGTTGCGGTGGCCACGCCATGCTGACCGGCTCCGGTCTCGGCAATGACTCTGGTCTTGCCCATCTTCTTGGCCAGGAGCATCTGACCGATCACGTTGTTGATCTTGTGTGCGCCGGTATGGTTTAGATCCTCGCGCTTTAAGTAAATCTTTGCTCCACCCAGATCCTTTGTCATGCGCTCCGCGTAGTAAAGACGGGACGGTCTTCCTGCATACTCATTTAACATCGTGGTCAGTTCCCGGTTGAATTCCGGGTCATCCTTGTAACGGTTGTACGCCTCTTCCAGCTCGATCACTGCATTCATCAGAGTTTCCGGAATGTACTGACCGCCATGAATTCCAAATCTGCCTTTGCTCATCGTGTTTCCTCCTCATAATTGAAATTGCTTCGAAAATAAATGAAACAAAAAACGTCCCGGCATAGCGTTTTGCCATGCCGGGACGAATGTGATCGTGGTGCCACCCGATTTTCACAGACAGTGCCAGGTTCCTTCGTGTTCGCTCTGCTTTCTGCTCTCCAGGATCCTCTGAATAAACAAAAAGCAGATATCCCACATCGGAATATCTGCCACCAATCTGTCTCATATCCAGGTACGGAAAACTGTAAGATCTGTTCTCGATACCCGTATCCATTAACGCTGGAACACGGCCTCAGCTACTTGCAAAGCGTTCGCCTGGCGTCTCACAAACCCATTCCAAAAGAAGCTTCATACTGCCTTCCACCAGCCGGCAGCTCTCTGTGATGTCACTCCAGATGTACTCTCTTTGATCATCGACTTTCGAATGTTTATTTTAATTGGTTTAAAGTTAGCACAGGTCAAAGAATCTGTCAACTACCAATTTCAATTTTTTTGCAAAGAAAACGCGCCCTCGCCGGACGCGTTTTCTGATTCTTTGTGTTATGTACCGAAATTATTCTCCAAATACAGCCTTGTAGTCTGCCTGGAATTTTGCGATACCCTGATCGGTTAACGGATGCTTGGTCATCTGCTCTAATACCTTGTATGGTACGGTTGCGATGTCAGCGCCAGCCTTTGCGCAGTCGATGACATGGATCGGGTTGCGGATGCTTGCTGCGATGATCTCGGTCTGGATGTCGTGCATCATGAAGATTTCTGTGATCTCGTTGATTAAATCGATACCCGGCATGGAAATGTCATCCAGTCTGCCCAAGAACGGAGAAACGTAGGTTGCGCCTGCTCTTGCAGCCAGCAGAGCCTGTGCTGCGGAGAAGATCAGGGTTACGTTGGTCTTGATGCCCTCTGCGTGCAGAACCTTAACAGCCTTTAATCCCTCTACGGTCATCGGGATTTTTACAACCATGTTCGGATGGATGGCTGCAATCTCACGGCCTTCTTTGATCATGCCTTCTGCGTCGGTGGTGGTAGCCTTTACCTCACCGCTGATCGGTCCGTCTACGATGGAAGCGATCTCTGCGATAACCTGCTTGAAGTCACGGCCCTCTTTTGCGATCAGGGACGGGTTGGTGGTTACACCACAGATAATGCCCATATCATTTGCTTTGCGGATCTCATCTACATTTGCGGTATCTACGAAAAATTTCATGATTCAAAATTCCCCCTTGGATTTATTTTTCTATAGAAATAGTAATCTCTATTTGCATGAATTGCAACAGATTTTACCTATTTCATACAATTTTGTCATTCATATAACTTTTCATTTTTTCTGGCCATAGTATGCGTTCGGACCATGCTTTCTTAAGAAATGCTTGTCCTGCATGCACTGCGGTGTGCGGTTGTCTGCGTTCGGATTGATGAGCTCCGTCATGAAGTTCATCTTTGCGATTTCTTCCAGAACCACTGCGTTGTGAACCGCCTCTGCGGCATTCTTGCCCCAGGTGAAGGGGCCATGGTTTTTGCAGAGCACAGCCGGAACGTACATCGGGTTTTTGCCCTTAAAAGTCTCTACGATGACAAGGCCGGTGTTCTTCTCATAACCTTCCTCGATTTCCTCCGGGGTTAAGTTTCTCGCGCACGGAATCTCGCCGTAGAAGTAATCAGCGTGGGTGGTTCCGTAGCACGGAAGTCCTCTTCCGGCCTGCGCCCAGGCAGTTGCGTGCGGGGAATGAGTGTGAACAATGCCGCCGATCTCCGGGAATGCCTTATAAAGTTCCACATGGGTCGGGGTGTCGGAGGACGGGTTCATGGTTCCCTCTACCCGGTTTCCGTTTAAGTCCATAACCACCATATCTTCCGGTTTTAACAGATCATAATCAACACCGCTCGGCTTGATGACAAACAGGCCGCTCTCACGGTCGATTCCACTGACGTTGCCCCAGGTGTAGGTGATGAGGCCGCGCTTCGGCAGCTCCATATTTGCTTCATATACCTGCTGTTTTAATGCTTCCAGCATACTGCTATTCCTCCCTCATTCTGTCTCCCGGTTCTTCCGCACCTGTCTCTGCGGCCGGTTCCCCGGGAGTACATCTGTTTTATTTCAGCAGCTTTGCAGACGGCCTGGTAACCTCCACTCCCATCTGCAGCGTGCATATTTTTCAAGCTTTCTCCGGCAGAGTCTCCACAGCCGCCCGCTCGATCGGCAGTCCTGCGTGATAGCGTACCATAAACTCGTCGAAGCCCTTCACATCCTCTGCGTCCGGCTCCATGACGGTTCCGTGCTGGCCGCCGAATACCTTCTTCTCCAGGTAAGCGTCCAGGGTCTCGCCCTCTTCCTTCCATACGCGGTAAGATGCCAGGAGTGCTGCGCCCCATGCGCCGCCCTCGCCTGCGGTCTCCATGACCTCAACCGGAACTCCTGCTGCGGCTGCCATGATCTTCTGGCCTACGCCCTTAGTCTTAAACAGGCCGCCGTGTCCAAGCAGGACATCCAGTTTTACCTGCTCATCGCGGAACAGGATATCCAGACCGGTCTTTAACGCGCCAAGAGAAGTGTAGAGATGGGTTCTCATAAAGTTAGCCAGGTTGAATTTATCATCCGGGCGGCGTACAAACAGCGGACGTCCCTCTTCAAAACCGGTGATGTGCTCGCCGGAGAAGTAGTTGTATGCCAGCAGGCCTCCGCAGTCCTTGTCTCCCTCTAATGCCTTGTTGTAAAGAACACCGAACAGGCGGTTCATGTCTACCTCCATGCCCATGCTCTCCATGAATTCTCTGAACAGGCCGACCCATGCGTTTAAGTCGGAGGTACAGTTGTTGCAGTGTACCATGCCAACCAGGTCTCCGGCAGGGGTAGTAACCAGATCGATCTCCGGGTGTACCTTCTTTAATTCTTTTTCCAGAACGACCATGGCAAATACACTGGTGCCCGCGGATACGTTACCGGTGCGGACCTTTACGCTGTTGGTGGCGGTCATGCCGGTTCCTGCGTCGCCCTCCGGCGGACACATTGGGATGCCTGCCTCCAGGTTTCCGCTCACATCCAGCAGTTTTGCGCCCTCCGCAGTTAAGCTGCCTGCGTCCTCACCTGCTACCAGAGCCTTCGGCAGGATGTCGCGCAGCTTCCAGGAATAGCCCTTGTCTGCTACCAGAGCGTCAAACTTCTCTACCATCTTCTGGTCAAAATCGTGGTTGTGGATGTCCACCGGGAACATACCGGCTACATCACCGATACCCAGTACCTTCTGTCCGGTGAGTTTCCAGTGCACATAGCCCTCCAGGGTGATCATGTAGTCGATGTCCGGTACATGCGGCTCTCCATTTAAGATAGCCTGATACAGATGCGCAATGCTCCAGCGCTGCGGGATCGGATACGCAAACAGCTCTGTCAGCTTCTCAGATGCCTCCGCGGTGATGGTGTTTCTCCAGGTGCGGAACGGAACCAGAAGCTCTCCGGCTTTGTCAAATACCATATAGCCGTGCATCATGGCGCTGATGCCGATGCCGCCGACTGCATGCAGGGTCTCGCCGTACTGGCTCTTTACATCCTCTGCCAGTTTTGCGTATGCGTCCTGGATGCCGGTCCAGATATCCTCCAGAGTATAGGTCCAGATGCCGTCGGTCAGGCGGTTCTCCCAGTCATGGGCACCGGACGCGATGGGCGTATGGTCCTCCCCTACTAAAACAGCTTTGATCCGGGTGGAACCGAACTCGATACCGAGAGCGGTCTTCTTTTCCCGGATCCACTGTGCGATGGTTTCTTTGTTTGCACTCATGCGTATGATCCTCCTTGCATTTTATGAGACCATTTTACTACTTTTTCACAAAATTGTCTTGTCTTTTTCGGCTGCTTTTTGTATTTCTGTCACAATGTTGTACTTTCTTTCGCAAAACAGTAAAATCCTGTCATGTATTTTTGACTGGATTTTGTCGAATATTGCCAGTTATTTCTGGTAATCATGTCTTTCCGGCACTCCGGATGCCACTGAGTAAAACTGCCGTGTAATTCCCGTATTTACGCGGTTTGCTGCTTCTTTACAACACCCGTTTCTTTCTGTATGATCTGTTTTATATGTAAATTTTTACAGACAGCTTTTCATCCGGCCGGAACTTTACCGGTTCCGCCGCAAAACGGGAGTCAAGTTGTCGTTTGTATCCATATGAACCCATCCAAACAAAAACCACAAGAAAGTTTCCTAAAGCTCAAAAAAGCAGGCCCACCATAGTTTCTACCCTATGGCAGCCTGCCCTTCTTTTCGTTTTGAAATTTAAATGAATTACTGAATGAACAGTGTATTAACATCCAGGGCCTCGTCGATCATGCCGGACTCCAGCATAAAGTCTGCGGTCTTCTGGAAGCCGTCCTTGTCATCATCGGTGATGTCCAGGGAGAAATCGTAGTAATCGTACATCTCTTTGACAGCATCCTCATCCAGATCCAGCTCTTTTGCCACGATGCTCATGGTCTCGTCCGGGTTCTCTTTCATGAAGTCTGCAATCTCCTGCTGAGACTTCTCCAGCTGCGCGATCACTTCCGGATGCTCATCATAGAACTTCTGGGTGGTTGCTACTGCGATGATGGCTTTGATAAGGCCTTCGCCGTCGGTTACCTTGTGATAACCCTGCTTCTCTGCGTTGTAAGCGGTTGCGCCTGCCAGTAAAGCCACATCTACGCTGCCGCCGTCCAGACCGGCTTTTGCGTCCGGAATACTCATGTTGACGTAATTCACATCATCCAGAGTCATGTCAGCCTGGGCCAGATAAGACACTAACAGTTCATGCAGGTTGGTTCCGGTCGGACCTGCGATGGTCTTGCCCTTTAAGCTCTCCGGGCTGGTTAAGGTGTCATCCTTGGAGTACATGCAGAATGCCTTCGGGGAACGGCTGTACATATTTAATACTTTAATATCTGCGCCGTTTGCTGCAGACAGGATCACAGAAGTTGCACCAACTGCGTACAGAACCTGTACATCTCCGGAAGCCAGTGCCTGAGTCTGGTCTGCACCAGAGGTCAACTCTGCATACTCGGTGGTAATTCCCATCTCGCCAAAATCCTTTGCGAAAATGCCCTGATTCTTCTCGATGATGGTTGGTACGTTTAACGGCGAAGTAACGTAAGTAAATACCAGCTTATCCAGATCAGATTTTGCTGCCTCGCTTTCTTCTGCGGTGGTCTCTTCTGCAGAAGTCTCTTCCACACTGCTCTCTGCCACGGTAGTCTCTGCCTCCGTCTCTTTCTTAGCGCTGCCGCATCCGGTCAGGGCTGATACAGTCATGCATGCTGCAAGACCCAGTGCGATCCATTTTCTCATAATTGTGTTCCTCCTCTAGTTGATAAAATTTAAGTTGTTTATAATATCCCGTTTCAGGGAAATAAAACCATCATCCAGGAGATTGCGCTCCTCTGCCGGTGTCTCCACCGGATAAATCTTTTTCACCATTCCCCTTTCAATGACCACAATCCGGTCACCCAAGATCAGCGCCTCATCAATGCTGTGAGTCACAAACAGGATGCTGCTGTGCTTCACCTTCTGCACCCGGAGAAGCTCTTTCTGCATCTGTTCCCTGGTGAAATAATCAAGAGCCGCAAAGGGCTCATCCATCATAATAAAATCCGGCTCATAAGCCAGTGCCCTCGCAATGGCCGCCCGCTGCTTCATACCGCCGGAAAGCTGGGACGGATAGGCTTTCTCAAAACCAGAAAGTCCCACCGTTCCAATGAGACTCTGAATTTTTTCTTTATTCTGCTCTGATTTTTTCAATCCGAAAACCACATTGTCCCAGACCGTCAGCCAAGGCATCAGACGCGGCTCCTGAAATACAAAAGCCGTCTTGTGATTGCCTTCCCACAAAATCTCACCTGAATCAGCCGGTTCCAGACCGCCGGTCAGCCGCAAAAGTGTCGTCTTTCCGCAACCGCTCTGCCCCAGAATTACCGTAAACTGTCCGTGCGGAATATCAAGATCAATGCCATTTAAAACCGGCACATTTCGGTCTTCCACCAGATAGGATTTCTGTATGTTTTTCAGTTTAATTCCAGCCATTTTCCCCAGATCCTTTCAAAAAGATACTGATAAACGCACCAAAAAAACGGTCCGTCACATAACCCACGATTCCAATCACCAGAATACCTACAATGACCTTGTCCGTGCGGGACATCTGCTGGGCAAATAGAATCATGTGGCCCAGTCCGGTGGAAGCAGCCACCATCTCCGCTCCGATAATCGCACGCCAGCTGTACCCCAGTCCAATACGCATGCCCACCAGAATATCTGCCATGGCGTAGGGAAGCACAATACGGAAGAACTTCTGCCGCTCGGAATATCCAAACATGGTTCCGACTTCCAGCAGCTTTTTATCACAGCCGGTAAAGCCCTTTACAATGTTCAAATACATGGGAAAAAACGAGGCCAGTACAATAATGACTGTCTTGGTGGTCTCTCCGATGCCGCACCACAAAATCAGTAAAGGAATCATGCTGAGCGGCGGTACATTGCGGAAAAACTGCACCGTATGCTCATAGTAACCGAAAGTTTCCGGAAATAATGCCCGGAACATACCAAGCACAAAGGCCAGCACAAAGGCGATAGCAAAGCCCTTCAGAACACGTAAAAAACTGATTCCGATGTCTCTTGCCAGTTCCCCGCTCTGCAACATTTTCAGGAAACTGTGGAATACCTTTTCCGGCGTTGGAAGGACATAGACACTTAAGATTTCTGCTTTGCAGACCAGATACCAGACTGCAAACACAATAGCCACGCCGGCCAGAGGCTGGGCCCAGGATCTGATTGCCTTGCGCACCGAAAAAGCACTCGCGGTGTCTCCACTGATTTTACTGTTCATCGCACTCCATCCCCCATATGGCAGCCCTGCCGGCAGTAGAGAAGTTCCAGAAGCAGTGGACTGCGCTCTGCCCTGGCTGTATCTTTCTTCCCGTTCCGATTTCCTGCCTCTGTCGTTCCAGTCAGCACTCCGCCTGTCGTTTCCTGTATTATTTCATCTCGCAGATATTCTTCAATCTCTTCCTGCCCGCTCAGACTAAATACCGGTACAGACAGTCCCGCAAAAAATCCCGGCGGAATCGGACTGGATTCCGGTGCCGGTTCCAGTCTCTCTCCTAGTTCCGAAAGAAAGTCTTTCCAGCTCACAAAACGGGTTCGCGGCAGCTCCAGTGCATTTCCCTGCTCTGCCAGAATTCTGCAAGGAGTGGTGATGATCTTCTCACCACCTGCCAGATCCGTCCGCTCGCTGAGTTCTCTGGCACAGTGAATCAGGATTGGTTCAATATCTGCCACCTGAATGGAAAGATTCTGTTCTTCATTGTATCGTTCAATCAGATTTACCGCCTCGGGACACCTGGCATCCGCCACAATTCCATCTGCGTGTTCCATTAGTTTGGCATACTGTTTTAACACGATGCCACCCCAGTCTTCCCGGCAACGCACCTGCGTAAGCTGGTGTTCTGTCAAAATTTGTTTCAAATTCTTCTCCGATACCATACGCTCCGATACCGGGTTAATCCATAAATATGTCAAATGATTCTCCTCTTGCTGTCAGCCTGTGTTGTCTTTGTTTTCTGTTTCTAGTCTTCTCTCTATGAAATTCTTTTATAATTAGCATTTGCTAACCCGTGCTGAAAAGCATATCAAACTTGTAGGGATTTGTCAACAGCAGATTTTCTCACTTAGAAATAAAAAATCCAGACAAACATGTCTGGATCAATATGACCTCGCCGGGAATCGAACCCGGGTTTACGCCGTGAGAGGGCGTCGTCTTAACCGCTTGACCACGAGGCCGTATTCTATTTTTAATATGACATGTACCCTCAAAACCACATATTGAATTTCATCCGTTTCTTTACCTAAACCGTCTTGGTTAAGCCCTCGACCTATTAGTG